>JAKADO010000028.1 GCA_021820485.1 Bacillota bacterium | reverse complement strand
ATTTGTAGCATGCCACCCGGGTGAGCCGTATCTTTAGGGCGTCTTTGCGCACAACTAGATTTCGAAGAGCGGCAGGTGCAAGCGACCCCAGACGAGCCATCCCCATAGGGTCGCCAACCCCAACCACCCGCATCCAATAAGCCACTCGGGCCGCCCGAGAATCAAGGCGGCGCCCAGGGCGAGCGAATACCACGGAATAATGCGGCCTGCCGGGAAGTGAAAGCAGTGGGTCTCCTTCGCGGTCATGACAGCACTGGCGGACAGGGTGAGGGCCCAACTGCCCAATGTCCACCACGGCCATAGCAGCAGCCCGACCGTGACCAACCCTCGGACGAGATATCGCCAATTTCTCAGCCAGACGAGAAAGGTCCAACCCGCGGAGGCCAACGCGATGGCCAACCAACCGTGAAAGAAGGCGATGGCATCTCGGTTGGCGGCGAGTGTGGCGATTCCCTGGCCGAAAAATCCTAGGGCGGCAGCCAACAGCGACCACCGGTACCAACGATCGCGGGCGGCGGGATAGGGAGGCATCACGACACCTGGAGGCGGCGTCAGATGCTGCACCAATTGATCACGTTCCATTGAGGGCACGATGTTCCCTCCTGACAATTGCTCTTCCTATTCTGCCCCGCGCCAGACATCTGTGCAACGAAAAAGAGCGAACCGGGAGGAGGGAATTTGAACGCAAGCCGTGCCGACTGCGCCATCCGCGGAAGTCCTGCAGGAGACGCTAGCCGTGATGTTTGGCCAAAAGCGCTGGCGTATGATAGCCGGCGCCATGAACTCCCACGCCGTATTGATACACCATCGTCCCGCCAACCGAGGCGGTCATGGTAACCATGACGACCGCAGCGACCAGGAAGAACATCGACAGGCCGGTCTGACGTCCGCGACCCGTGTCGGCCAGAGACCAGGACAAAGACCCCTTCGACTGCGACCGGGAGTATCGCGCGGCTACCCGCGATGCCAATGCCAGCAGCACAAACACCCCGGTTAGAACGGCGTATGCTTGGTGTTTGCTCAACAGTGCGCTGGTTGTGGGCGTCCACTTCGTAAATTGTTCCGACAGCACCCCGGTGGCCGCGGCGACAACACCGGCTAAGAATCCCAACACCAACAGCCAGAAGCTGGCGCGGTCGAAAAATCGGTCGTATTTCCAAAAAAACCCTAAGACGGTGGTGAATAAACTCCCATACAACAGCACAATGGGAAAGTGAACCAGCATGGGGTGGATGACGGGCGGAAACAACCGCAAACCGATGCTAATCCATATCCCCAGAATGCCGTTCCATATTGACGCCAAAATGCTCATGCGCGACTCCTTCAACGAAGTGTTTTCTCAATGATGACGGTTGGCCCCGGCCGTTTATTACGAGCTGGCGCCTCCTGGGGCGCGTTCATACTCCCCCGAGCACCTCTTTTTCGAGATGCATCGACACGACCCAATTGGGCGCGTCGACAATCTCGGAGATCTTTAAGTCGCCCGCGACGCTCGCTAGAAGATACGCGTCCTCGCGGCAAATTCCTGCGATTTGTTGAATCCACTTAAGCATTTGTTCGGTGGCCGTCCGAGCCGCCTGCCACAGGTCGGGGCCGATGCCAGTCGTGATAAGGGCCGAACCCGCTCGATGGGAGTGGGGATGAGACTCGACCCGCGGCGTCTTCAGGTTGAGGGCACCGTCCTTTCAATGGCGCGCGTTTCTGGCGCAGGGCAGTGAGCGAAAGATTCGCGAAGAATGGCCGAAGTCCTTCTTGAAGCCAAAAAAATCGGAAAAGCCAGCCATGGCGTCGGAGCTTTGATACGATAAGGAAAAAAACGAGGCCCAGAAGGAGCTATGCCATGTCTGATTTTTGGCCGATAGTGGAGAGCCACCGGGAAGAGTGGCTGGAATTGTGGAAGGAGGCCGTGCGCATACGCAGCTTAAAGGCTGAAGCCAACGGCCTTGCTGCCATAAAGGGATTTTTGCGCCAAATGTTGGGTTCGGCTGGATTCACCGTAGAGGAGATTCCTACCCCAGGGGAGCCCGTGCTGTTCGCCGAGAGGAAGAGTGTCCGTCCGGATGCAGCCAGCGTCTTAATCTACGGCCACTATGATGTTCAACCGGCCGATCCCGTGGAGGCATGGGAGAGTCCTCCTTTTGAGCCCACAGAGCGGAACGGCCGATTGTTCGGGCGCGGCACCGGCGACAACAAGGGTCAGCATTTGGCCCACCTATTCGGGGTGCTGGCCGTGCTGCAACGGTTCGGTGACCTTCCGGTGACCGTGAAGTTTGTGATTGAAGGGGAGGAAGAGTCAGGAAGTCCCCATCTGCCGGCGGTCTTCGATCAACATCGGGAGTCCCTTTCTGCAGATGTGGCCATAACGTCTGACGGACCCATGGCAATGGGCGATAGGCCCATGATTTGTCTCGGGGTGCGGGGCATCTTCAGCTTTGAGCTCAGAGTCTCGGGCGCGCGGTTTGACAACCACTCAGGCCATAAGGGAAATTTGGTGCCCAACTCTGCGTGGCGGTTGGTGCACGTGTTGTCCGAACTCTTGTCCACGGACAATCGGGTCCTGGTGCCCGGATTTTATGATGAGGTCGAGCCCCTGCGCGCCATAGACCGGGAGTTAATCGAGGCACTGCCGTTTGACCCGCCCTCCGTGGCCGCCGCATTGGGGGTTCCGGAGGAATCGGTGCGCCGGTGGACCAAGCAAGACTACTATCAGCGTTTGATGACGCCGAGTTTTTCCATCAATGGGCTCGAGTCAGGCTATGCCGGCCCCGGCCACAAAAGCATCATTCCGGCCACGGCGCGGGCGCTCTGCGATGTCCGCTTGGTTCCCAACCAGGATCCCGCGATGATCGATCGGCAATTTCGTGAATATCTGGCCGCCATTGCCCCCGATGTGGAATATATCCCACATCCTGGCTGGATGTATCCTTCGCGAACGGGGGCCGCTCATCCGGCCGTGGCGGCCCTGCAAGAAGCGTTGACACGCGCTTACGGAATGGAACCATACGTTGAGCCCATGATGGGCGGGAGTCTTCCGGATTACGTGTTCACGCGCATCTTGGGCATTCCCTCTCTCATCATTCCTTATGCCAATCATGATGAGGGCAATCACGGCCCCAACGAAAACATGCGCATCGACTTGTTCTTTCGGGCGATTGTGGCTACAGCGGAAATGTTAATGGCGTTAGGCAATCTTTCGGGGCCGGCTCAGCAGCCAGTACATTGAGGCGGAGACCACGAATCCGACATAAAAGGTGAGGTCGGCGCCGTGGAGCGCTTGGGCTATTGGGCCTGTATAGAGGGTGGAGGACATGAATGGCACCGACACACCCAGCCCAACCAGGAAACTGAGCGATGCGGCTTTGTCTATGGCAGGCGGTGAATCGCGCTGGACGAGGACGCGCCGACGGTAGAAATCCGCCAGCATGACTCCTAGCCAGGGGGTGAGCCAATAGCCCAACAACAGGAGGAAGTTGTCATAGTACTGCTCGAATGCGCCTGAACCCAAGAGGCTCAAGGTTAACCCCAGCCCGCTGGCGAGAATGGCCAGGCTCCAACGCGGCAAACGAATGCGCAACGCGCCTGCCGCCAAGGCGTTGGAGTATAGATTCAATGCGTCTGCGGCCGTGCCTCCAAGGATGATGGCGCCGACAGCTAGTGTGGCAAACGGCCCGGCGACCTGATGGAGGGCGACGATAGGATTGGTTGCTTGCACGCCGGCCGCAATGGCCACGCCTACTCCCACCAATTCGAGCCACAGGGAGCCGAGAAACCCGCCCCAGAAGCTGGCCCGCAGAAGGTGCCGGCGTTCAGTGGAAGGCGGCAAGTACCGGCTGTAGTCCGAGGCATAGGGGGCCCAACTGCCGAGATAGGAGAGCGCCGCGGCCACGACGAGGGCAAAGGAGACCCAGGGCGGGGAATGGAGAATGGGATGATATCGATGTAGGCTGGGAGAGCGCAGGACCAGCACCGATACCACCGCGAACAGGAGGCCAAGAATAATTGAGATGATGCGTTCGTAGGCATGAATCAAGTTATGTCCGAAGACCGCTAGCAGCCCTTGGATTACTACGAGGACTGCTGCGGCTTGCCAGAAGGCAAAATGCGGAAAGAGAATCTGAAGGCCGAATGACCCCAATATGTTGTTGACCGAGAACCAGCCAATGGTGCTGATGTAATTGAGCAATGCGGGCGCAAGGCCGCCTATGCGTCCAAACAAACGCCGGCTAATCATGAGTTGCGGCAACCCCAGCTCCGGACCCATGACGGTGCAGGAAGCCAATGCCAGCCCGCCCAGCAGATTGCCGATTGCCAGGGACGCGATGGTCCATGGCCAAGAGAGTCCCAACGACACGGGGAAAAACCCGAGCGCAAAGTCAGCGATGGTCAAGTTGCTCCCCAGCCATAGGGTGAATTGTCCCCCTGGACGGCCATGACGTTCCACGGCGGGTACGGGTTCCACGCCATAGGGTTCGACCTTAAGAGAAGCTTCGCCATATAGGGGTAGTGGTGATTGCGACATAGACACGCCTCGTTTCATAGTGTATACAACTGTATATACACTAGGCGGAGAGAACGCGCAACCTTCTAGTCGATGACGTCAATCGATTGGGAGCGCAGTGCTGCGATGGCATCGGCCAGGTCAGCTTTTCGCTGGTAGGTCAGTGTGTGCAGATGGTAGCCTTCGGTAAGGGAGGACAAGAGGGCAGCGCGTCCCTCGTGGATTTGCGCCAAAAACTGTTCGACGTCCAAGCGCGACCGGAGCTGCAGGTTGCCGCGCAGTTCGCCATAGACAGCATGGTCCACAATCACATTGTCCACTACGATTCCGTGGTCAACGAGCGTGTAGAGTTCGGCCGCCGTCTGCTCGGGGCGGTGTCGGACAGCGATCACGGTTTGCTGATGGGCCGCTGCCGTCCGCTCCAAGCGGTAACCCCGAGGAGTCGAGACAATAGGAATTCCGGCCGCTCGCAAGAGGGCGATTTCATGCACGATGATTTGGCGCGTGACACCGCAGACCAACGCCAGGTCTTCTCCCCTGAGAGGCTCACCCGATTCTCGCAGAAGTGTCAGCAGTTGCTCCTGCCGGGATTGCCGGTCGTTCATGGGAAAAACCCCCTTTTTCATGTCGCGTAGGGTTGGCCGATCGGTGATTATATTCGTATGGTAGCATGTCGCCGAATGGGTCGATGAATCTTCTTGAAAAAAGTTGCATCCGCCTCTAACATTTGTCGTCCCATAGGTGTTCCTGCCAAAAAGGGGAACGGCTGTGATACATGACGAGGCTGGGAACTGGATCGCGCCATCGATTGAGACGTGGGGCGACCGTCTCGTGCGCTATGCCTACGTGATGACGGGCGATTACCACCTGGCCCAAGATTTAGCCCAAGAAGCCGTTCTGAAGCTGCATACGTTCTATCACCAACATCCCGAACGCGAGTTCTCCCCAGGCTGCGGCGGCTTCCCCTCACGCACTTGCGTCGCCGCCGTGCTTTACCCGTGGAGATGCCCCCATCGCTGGGGGGAGGGGATCGAGAGGTGTGGCTGCCGTCCCTCTTTCATGACATGTTGCAGCAGTTGTCAGTCGCGGACCGTGAATGCCTGCGGCTATTCTATTACGCGGATTGGTCCACCGACGGGATTACCCGCCATCTTGGCCATTCGCCGGGTACAATTTCTCACCGGCAACATCGGGGTTTTCGACGTGGAATTCGGGAGGTCTCGCATCGTATTATGTGACCCATGACGGGGGTCTCCACTGGAGCCTTCTGCGGCCGCGCGCGCCTCAGCAAGGCGCATATGATCGATATCAACAATTTGTATGTGGGCGGGTAGGTGCCCTTGCCGGGCCTGGTAAAAAGCGGTATAGATGGGAAGAAACCATGAGGGGGCGATTCCCATCGACATTGAGACCCGGGCCGTGCATATGCCAGACATTGACTGGCCCAAGAATTCGGCCAGCCCGCCTCTTTTTCAGACCGCCGCCTATGCCTATCACAGCGTGGAGACCGTTGATCGCATTCTGTCCGGCGATGAAACAGGCTTTACCTATACCCGCAGCGGCAATCCCACCACGGAGGCGTTGGAGAAGCTGCTGGCATCGTTGGAGGGTGCGGCGCGAGCGGTGGTGACCGCGTCGGGCTCCGGCGCCATGTTGGCGGGAATTTTAGCGCTGCTGCCCCGGCCGGGGGCGCTCTTAGTCGCACGGGAAATTTACGGCGGCACCGTGGGACTGGCCCGACGCATCCTTGAACCGATGGGATACACCTTTCACTGGATCGATACCCACCAGCTTGATGAGCTTCCCCAACTGTTTCGACAATTTGGAGGGCTTCTCATCGCCGAAACCATTTCCAACCCCTTGGGGCGCGTTTGCCCGCTGGACGCCATCATACCGTTAGCCCACCAGGCACAGGTCAAGGTGCTGGTGGACAACACCTTCGCCACGCCGTACCATGCCGCGCCTCTAGATTGGGGAGCGGATCTGGTGGTGCATTCGTTGACCAAGTTTATTGGCGGGCATAGTGATTTGATTCTCGGCGCGGTGCTGGGATCGGGACCAGTCGTGGATTCCGCACGCGAAATCGTCGACGTGATGGGGCTGACCCCCGACCCCTTTGCCTCCTGGTTGGCGTTTCGTGGGGCGCGCACACTGCCGCTTCGCATGGAGAGAGCCTCCCAGAATGCCCTGTCTCTCGCCCAATGGCTGACGACGAGGCCGGAGGTTGATGCGGTTCATTACCCGGGTCTTTCCGAGCACGAGGACCACCAGCACGCGGCGCGGCTCCTTAAACGAGGATACGGTGCGGTTCTGTCGATGCGGCTTCGGGGGGGACTTCCCGCGGTCGAGGCCATGGCGTCGCGCCTGCAGCACGTGCAGTTCGTGCCAAGTCTCGGGGATGTGGCGACGACCATTTCGCATCCGGTGGTCGCCTCCCACCGGGAACTGAGCCGCGAGGAGAAGGAGGCTGTTCGGATTGATGACGGCGTGGTACGGGTCTCGGTGGGCATCGAACAGATCGCAGACGTAACGGCGGACTTCGAACAAGCGCTAAAGGGCGGTGAGAAAGGTGCCTGAGGGTAGGACGTCGACGCCGGAGTCAGTTGCCTTGTGGGATGCCGTGCGCCTGGCTGGCGACTCAGCCCTGCTGCTGGACTTTGGCAGCGTTGTCACACCAGAGGCCAACGATCGGGTCTTGCGGGTGTCCCACACACTCGAAAAGAACAAGCTTGAAGGGATCGTCGGCTTGGTGCCGGCATTCGCCACCCTGTTGATTGAATATGATCCCACAAGCACGAGCGCTGAGACACTGATCGAGGAGTTGTGTCGTTTGCAATATCCCCAAAGCGTTGGGGAGTCCCGCAGAACATTCGAGATCCCGGTGCATTATGGTGGCGAGCAGGGACCAGATCTCGTCACAGTCGCCCAGCGGTTGGGACTGACGGCCGATGAAGTGATTTCTTTGCACGCCAACCATGCCTATCGCATTTATTGTCTTGGCTTTGCTCCCGGGTTTCCCTTGGCGGGTCTGTTGCCGGAACGGCTGCGCCTGCCCCGCCGCGCCGTCCCGAGGACCGCTGTCTACTCCGGAGCGGTGGCCATTGCCGGTGCACAGACGGGCATTTACCCATTGGCAACTCCCGGCGGGTGGCATTTGATCGGACATACTCCCGTGCCTCTGTTTGATTGGCGAGCGACGCCGCCCAGCGTCTACGGGCCTGGGGACGCGCTGATCTTTCGTGCGGTATCGTGGGAAGAATATTCGGAGCTGATGGAGGACAGGCGGCGGGGAGAGTTGCAGATTCGGGAGGTCGCGCGATGACGGCTGTGCGAATCATCCGGCCCGGCCTTTTGACGGTGGTGCAGGACTTGGGACGATGGGGCTATGAGCATTGGGGAGTGATGGTGGGCGGGGCGCTCGATGAGTACGCCCTGCGTTGGGCCAATGCCTTGGTCGGCAACGGGGACGGGATGCCGGCCCTAGAGGTTACGGCGTTCGGGCCCGAGTTGGAGGTCGTCGAAGAGGGCATCTTGGGATTGGCAGGCGCTGATCTGGGCCTGGCTGTGAACGGTGGACGCTGGGAGCCAGGGGAGTCGCGGTGGGTCGAGGCCGGTGATCGCCTGCGCTTTGGAGTTCGACGATGGGGCTTTCGGGCGTATCTGTCCTTCCCCGGGGGGATTTCCGCTAGTCGTGTGCTGGGCAGTGCCGCCACCGATTTGGTGGCCGGAGTTGGGGGGATGCAGGGACGCGCCCTGCGTGCAGGAGACGTCATTCAATCCGCCAATATGTCCGGCGCGATCGCCCGAGCCCCGGCAACGACCGTCCGGGTCAGCCATGCCATACGCGTCATGCCGGGGGTTCGCGCGGACCGGTTCCCGGACGGTTCCTGGGCCCAACTCTTGACGCGAAGCTTTCGTGTGTCGGCAGACTCCAATGCCATTGGCCTGCGGTTGGAAGGCGAAGCAGTGGCGGCACCGCACGGCGACTGGCCGTCAGAGGGCATGGCGATCGGCAGCATCGAGTGCCCGCCAAGCGGGCACCTTTTGGTCTTGTTGAAAAACCGCGGAAGTCTAGGCGGCTATCCCGCCCTGGCTCACGTCATTCGCGCCGATTGGCCGGTGCTGGCCCAACTCGCCCCTGGCGACATGCTAGGCTTCTATGAAGTGTCGTTGGCTGAAGCGCGGGCCGCCCTCGCCGTGCTTGAGGCCCAATTTACGGCAACTGCAGGGGCAATAGCGCCGCGTTCGCTGGTCGCACCGGTGACGGGGCTTGTTCGGGGAATGGATGGCTATGGGCGCTTGTTGCCGCGACCGGGGGAGTGGGTGTGGCAGGGGCAAGTGGTGCGCCGGGTAGAGTCCATGGGATGGACCACGGATGTCACAGCACCCTTCGATGGGGTGCTCGGCGAGGCGCGCGCAGAAGGGGACTTGGTCGAGGAAGGCGAAGTCTTGTGCCGCATAGAAGGGGTGGGAGAGAACGATGCAATATATTGACATCAATTGCGATATGGGAGAAAGCTTCGGCGCATGGAGCATGGGGGAAGACGAGGCGGTACTGTACGCCATCAGCTCTGCCAATGTCGCCTGCGGTTTCCATGCAGGCGACCCGCGGGTGATGGATCGCACCGTTGCCCGAGCCAAGGCGTTGGGGGTGGGAGTGGGAGCGCATCCAGCATTTCCTGATTTGGTGGGATTCGGGCGGCGCAACATGGCGTTGTCGCGAGAGGAAGCCATAACCGACGTCTTGTATCAAATTGGCGCCTTATCGGCGTTTTGTCGAAGGCACGGGGTGACTCTCGATCATGTCAAGCCTCACGGCCAACTGAACAATCTGGCGATGCAAGACGCCGGATTGGCGGAGGCGATTGTTGAGGCCGTCGCAGGGTATGACCCGCACCTGATCTTGGTGAGCTACGGGGGCGAGCTGGCGCGGGCTGCTGCCGAACGCGGCCTGATGATTGCGCGGGAAGTCTATGCTGATCGGGCCTACCATGAAAACGGCATGCTGGTATCCCGTAAGGTGACCGGATCCGTCATTCATGACCCGGAGGAGGTGGTGCGTCGGGCAGTCAAGATGGTGGTTGAGGGGGCCATCGACACGGTGGAGGGATCAGTGCTGCGTGTGGAGCCCGATACCATCTGCGTGCATGGAGATACCCCTGGGGCGGCCGTGCTTGCAAAGCGGCTCCGTGAGGCGCTGGAAGCGGCTGGCGTGGCTGTGCGCCCGCTTCGGGAAGTGATGGCGCACCGTGCCTCTGGCGATTAACTGGGCGGAGGAGGCTCGGATTACCGGGCGCGGCATCGTTCAGTTGATGCGCATTGTCCCGCTGTCCATTTGGAGTGTTCCGACGATCCTGTTCGGATTTTTTTTCCGTCGAAGAGTCGACGCGCATTGGGCTTTGCCGTTGGCGCTGGCGCTGGCAGGGGCTCTCTTGCTTCAGGGTTTGATTACTCACGGCCTCAATGACCTCTACGATTGGCAGTCGGGGACCGATAAGGCCTCGCCTGGCATCATCTCCGGGGGATCCAAGGTGTTGAACCAAGGGCTCATGAATCCGAAGGGCATGCTTCTGGTGGTCATGGGCGCAGTGATAATCTATGGGATCGATGCATCAGCCATGGCCATGGCGCGGGGTTGGTCGGTCCTGGCATGGGGCCTTGCGGGGCTGGCGGGATCCGTAGGCTACAGTTTACCGCCCTTTCGCTTGTCCTATCGAGCTGGCATAGGGGAATGGGCGGCTCTATTCCCGGCGATGGCATCCGGAGTGGTTTTGGGAAGCTTGGCGGCGGATCCGCGGTTGGATGGGCGTGTGATGCTGGCCGCTACATGGTATGGAGTGTTCTGCGTCGCCTCGGTCATGCAGCACCACTTTGCGGATATGGAGGCCGATTGGGCATCCGCGCCGCCCAAGCATACCACCCCGGCATTCTGGCGCTACGCCCTGAAACGTTCCCCGAAGGAGCCTGTGCTGGCGTACGAAATTCTCGCCCTCGGCCTAGCGATGGCGGGATCCATCCATGCAGCCCGCTGGTTCCTGCCTTGTGCGGCGGCCTCCCTGGCCGCGATGGCGGTGACTGTCACAACGCCGCTGGAAGGAAGCGTAAGTGTTCTGACGCGGCGCGACCTAGCAATCAAAGCGCTGGTGCCGGTTGTGCTGGTGGCGGTGATTGGTCTTCGCGTGGGATAGGCGCAAAATCGGGTTTCAGCACGTATCGTACCCTTACCATCACGATGGCTGGGGAGAGGATGCGTGTGCAGGTCGATTGGGCGCTCCAAGATCGGACGTTTTATCAAGCGGCTGTGCTTGATGCTGCGGTGCGTTCGGGTCTCTTGAAGAGCTTGGCAGATGGCGCGGACGTGACGACGCTGGTTCGCAAAGGATTTCGGGAGCCATTCCTGAGTGCAGTGCTGGAGATCCTGGGGGGATGGGGTTGGGTGACTCAGGATGAGGCGCGACGGTGGACGCTCTGCCGCGTGCCCGATGTTTATGAGAGTGTTCTGCGGGTGGATCATGTGAGACGTTGGGCCGCTCTGCCGGACATGCTACGACCGGGAGCGGGCCTGGACTTTGACGTGGCGCGCGCTGAACAGGCATGGCTTAATCGTCATTCCTGCGATTTAAGCGCCTGGATCCTGACCCAGTTGGGGAGTCTCGATGGGGAACGCTGGCTCGATTTGGGGGGCGGGCCTGGTTGGCTCTCGAGAGGATTGACGGCACGAGGGGCGGAAGTAACCATCGCCGATTTGCCGGCCGTGGCAGCACAATGGGACGCCGAAGCCACACAGGGAATTGAAGTTTGGGCAGGAGACATTTTTTCCGCATTTCCCCCAGGATCCTACGATGGCATTGCCTTGGTCCGATTTATCGAGAGCTTTCCCCCGCAAAAATTATCGTCTTTGTTTCAGCGCTGCGGCCAACACTTGAGGGAGCATGGCCGTCTGTTGGTGGCCGGATATTTCGACAATCGGTCGGAAGCATCGCGGCTCTTTGATCTGCACATTCGGCTGGACCAACCCGGAGGACGTGTCTATGCCGTTGAGGACATTGCAGCTCTCGCTAATTCATCGCAATTTGGTGCGACGAAGGCGATCACAAATGCGGACAATGGATACGGCATTTTGATTCTTAAAAAAGGGCAGGTGGGCCAGGAGCCAAATGACGGAGGCCAGGAATCCCAGCCCCCAGACTCCTGCGATGATGACCAGAAAGTGCTTCACCGGCGCGCCTTGGCTTGCCAACAGCAGCAAGGCATAGGCGAGCAAACCGCCCACCCTGACCACCGCAATCATGCGTGAGCGTATGCCTGAGGGCCATTCGTCGGATTTAAAGGTATCCTCGGCCAGATAGCTCATGGACGTAAATGCGCTGAGGATGAAGAGGACAGGCCAAAATCCCGGATGGCCGGGCCGCTCGATATAGACCAGTGCGAGGGCGGAAGCGAATGCCATCCCGTACCCGGCGAGCAGGATGACTCGGGCCGAAACTTGTCCCAGCCAACGGGCGGCAAGGCCCGTCAGAAAGCTCGTGGTGGTGGAGACGAGGAGGAGGTGATGGAAGTGCTGCGGAAGGAACTCGATCCCTAACGCATAGGTCAGGAGGGAAAACCCTGCCGTATTGGAAAAGGAAAAAATGATGGCCACGGCCACGCGCAGGCCGTGGTCCACGGGAACGCCAACACGCTCTAAACGACGCTGGCTCAGTTCCCAAAGCGACGATTCCCGCAGCGGAAGGCGGAGCCATAGGCTCAGAAGTGCCAAAGCGATGGGGAGCAGCGCGGTGCTGCGGCGCAGCATGATGGTTCCCCATCGGTGGCTGAAGAAGGCTAGCGCGGCCAGCGCCAATCCACCCAAGTTGACGAAGTTCAGTTCCGCATACATAGCCGGGCGCTTTGTGCCCTCGGGCATCAACTCTTGCGAATAGGTCAGAATCGTGTTGCTTTCGAGGCCGGCCGTCATAATCAAAAGTCCCGATCCAATCAGTGCGGAGAAAAGTCCGGGGCCAGCGAGGAGCACCATGGCGCCGCCAATGTACCCCCAGGGGCCCCCAAGCAGCAGGGCGCGTCGTCCCAAACGGTCGGCAAGCCAACCCCCGCAGACGATGCCAAGACTGAGGACTAGGGGTGACCATAGCAACAGGACGGTCGGAATCCATCCCCGGTGAGGAATCCAATTAAGCGCCACCGCGGCGACCCCGTAAACAAACGCATTGATGAAGAGGCCTAGAGCCAAAGCCCAAAAAGGGCGCGTTTTCCAAAACGACGGCATTGCCTTAGGTTGCCCCTAGGGAAGGTCCCTTGATGCGGTTGAAAGCCAAAACTCCCGGAGATACTAGGGACCGCGAGGGGGGGTTCTCATTGGCTGAGAATGAAGGTTTTACACAGTCGCTGGATAATGCGCCGCTGGGGCTTTTTCATCTTCGAGCGGTGGTGATTTCCGGTACAGGATTTTTCACCGATGCCTACGATCTGTTCATTATCGGTGCCGCCATGGTTTTAATCAAGCAGGAGTGGGCACCTTCCAAATTTCTGGTCGGTCTTGTGGGGTCCAGCGCCCTGTTGGCGGCATTTTTAGGAGCCACCGTGTTTGGACGGTTGGCGGATGCCGTTGGGAGAAAGAGAATTTACGGGTTGGAAGCGGTCATTATGGCCTTGGGAGCGCTGTTGTCGGCCTTTGCGCCGAATTTGTGGTGGCTTTTGATATTCCGCTTCATCATGGGCATCGGCATTGGGGGCGACTATCCTGTCAGCGCGGTCTTAATGAGCGAATATGCGAACATCAAGGACCGGGGCAAGCTGGTGGCGTTGGTTTTTTCCATGCAGGCGCTGGGGCTTGTCGCGGGGCCGGTCGTTGCGCTGACGCTAATGGCCTCTGGAATCCCGAACGACATTGCGTGGCGAATTATGCTCGGGTTGGGCGCCATTCCGGCCTTGGCGGTGATCTACTTGCGGCGACGCATGCCGGAATCCCCCCGTTATGTCGCCCAAGTGCGCGGCCAGACTGACGAAGCGGCACGCAACTGGGAAGCATTTTCGGGGCAAAAGGTGGCTGCCCCCGAACAAGCCCCCATGCATCAGAAAGTGGGACTGAAGGAGTTGCTGAGCCGGCGGAGCACACTGCGTCTCCTGCTAGGCACTGCTGGCAGCTGGTTTTTGTTTGACTACGCCTATTACGGCAACTCCATCTCCATGCCGTTGGTCCTAAAAGGAGTTGAGCCCCACACTTCGACTCTCACGACGATGGCCTGGTCACTCATAATTTTCGCGGTTTTCGCGGCTCCCGGCTACGTGCTGGCGTTCGCCCGAATTGATCAGGTGGGCCACAAGCGCCTTCAGATAATAGGCTTCGTGATGATGGCCTTGTCGTTTTTCGTGATTGGCATCTGGCATGGCATCGCCAGCCATGTGGCGTTGTTCATCATTATTTTCGGCATAAGCTACTTCTTTGCGGAGTTCGGCCCCAATACGACCACGTTTGTGATTCCGGCGGAGGTCTATCCGGTGTCGATCCGGACGACCGGACATGGAATTTCCGCGGGGGTGGCTAAACTGGGGGCCTTTATTGGAGTATTCTTGTTCCCGTTGATGTCGTCGACATTTGGAATCGCCGGGACGCTCTTGATTACCGCGGTCTTCTCCATCTTGGGTGCATTAGTGACGTTGGTGCTTCCGGAGCCCAGCGGGCGAAGTTTGGAGGAGCTCTCGCATGACTTGGGGAGGCGCTTGGTGCCGGCGGGAGGCCATCGGCCTACCCGCTAGTATTTGAAGAAATAGCCGACGACGGCGATTAAGAGAATAAATGCAACCAATATCATGCCCCACAGGGGAGGCTTCGAGTTCTCCGTGCGATTGGGATCTTTGGACATGAATGCCCCGCCTCCTTCCGTGGTTCTATTAAAGCACAGAAAGGCCAGCCTTCGCGCCGGAGGCTGGCCAACTTGGCAGCGGGACTATGAGGCGCGCTTGCGGGTCCAACCCTTCCATGGCATGCCAGAGAAAAAATTAACAGCATATTGAACACCGTGTCCCAAGATAAGACCAGTGACGACGTAGCCGATGGCGTCATTCCCCAAATCCACTCCCGCGTCGGCCAGCATATCCATCTTGGCCGTCACGGCCAGCGCAATTCCTGTTCCGCTTGACGACCACTCGCGCAAGAGGCGGCGCTGCGCCGCCGAACGCAATGGCACAAGGTCGGTGACCACTTTGGATACGGTTTGAGCAATGTAGGCTAGCGCCAAGTACGAACCCGTCTCGTTCATAGGGGCCCTCCTATCTTAAGCCATGGTATGACGGGAGAACATCGAAGGTGCCAAAAAAACCCATCAATTGAGGTCTAAAGACCGCTGCCCGATCGGATTCGGGTGGGCTCGGTACGGAGGCCCGTAAACATGTCGTTTGGAGTCGCATCGCTGCATGCCTTGGCGCGCGCGGCTTGCCGAATCCGGTTGGCGGGGTGCTGTCGAAGGGTTGACCGGAATCCTCCCTGGGTTCTTGGCTATCCTGTCCTTACCGTCTCCGAAGGGGATGGAATTTGGAGCAGGAGGAGATCGCGTGAGGCTATGGTTGAGGCTCTGGAGCGGTCGATTGGCCGCATACTTCGGGAAAGAAGATGGCAACGTATTTATCGAAAATGGTATTTGGATCATCGTGGTGGTGCTGGCGATGATTATGCCCATCGAGGCGTTGAGAAACGCGTTGGTCAATGCCTTCGGGCAAATTACGCAAAATCTCAGCACCATTCAATAGCGGGAAACGCATACATTGAACTGATGCTGGTTTTGCCCGTGCTCATAGTCGTATTTCTCGGGGTGTCCACGGTGGCGAGCCTGTTCATGGGCAACATCGCCGCCAGCCAAGCGGCTGAGCAAGGTGTGGTGGCTTGGGCAAGCGGAGGAAGCCCCTCTGTGGTCGCGAGCGTGGTTAGTCAGACACTGGTGCAAGAGGGATATCATGTCACTCCGGTGACCCGGTTGAGTTCCACTGACGGCGTCAAGAGCGTCAGCGTGCTGATTCCCCTCAACTTGTGGGACAGCGGCCGGGTCGCCACGGTGGCGGCATCGCGGTCGGTGTCGACGGGTGCAGGCGTGGCGCCGGTGCCAAGCGGGGGTGGAGGCAGTGGAGGCGGGGGATATGTCTACCATCACTTCCCGATGTGGTAGCGTCTCACTGATGGGACTGGGGATATCCCTTCTTGGATTGGCTGCTGCGGCGCTGATGGTCGCATCGGGCCAGGTTTGGCTCGCTCATCAACAACTCCAAGACGCCATGGATAATGCCATCCTCGTCATGAACGAAACGCACCAGACGACTCCCGCCACGCTGGTGTCGCTGATTGAAGCGAATGATCCCGGCGTGTCGGTGCGACTGCTGTCATGGGGCTTCACGGCGGTCGGCGGCATCCAGGCGACGGCAGCGATGCCCATCCAATTGTGGTTTTGGGCGTCCTGGATGGGCATAGCGCCGATTCGCGTCGTGGCGTCAGCGTAGGCTCAGGGGGCGACCCCTGGGCCTCGCCCGTTGGCCAACGTGGTGAGCGCCATCATCACCTGGTCGGGCGAGCCTAGATTGGGCAAGACCAGGTCGGCGCCCTCTTGGGCGAGCGACGCTTCACTAAATCGCCCTGTGGCGACCCCCAGAATAACGAAGCGGTTCGCATGGGCAGCGTGGATGTCTCGCGGCGTATCTCCGAGAACAATGACCGTCGCGGGATCCCGTCCGGCCGCAGCACTTTGGAGAATGTCCGCGCGGGTCAAGTTAGGTTGAGAGAATCCGCCCCCTGGAAAGTAGTTGGCGATTCCGGCGGCGCTGAGCTTGGCATAGGCTCCAGCGCGAATGTTGCCTGTTCCCAGCACCATAGGCCAGCCCATTTGCGACAAGAGCGGTATCAGCGTCGATACGCCCGGCAGCGGTCGGAGCGGGGTTCGTGTCAGGAGTGCCTCCAGACGGTTCCGATAGGTAATGAAGAACTTGGCGGTTTCGTCAGCGGTGGGCCGCACGTGGGATTGGGCCGTAGCTTGAAGCCATAGGTCGTGGTCCGCCGCACCGGCAAAGTCGAGCCCGTCAAATCCGGCTGCGATGCCGTACATGGCCGCGAATGCCTCATTCAACGCGGCTCGGCCAATCCCGCGGGGTTCCAATAGGGTCCCATCGATGTCCCAAATCAAGAGCGGCCGCATGTTAGAGAAGAGACGCGCTGCCAGCGTCTAAGAACCAATGGACAGTTCCGGAGGCATTGCGGCTCAACCAAGCGGCCGGGAGCACTGAATGGGCATCTTGGACACATTCCCGCACGCGCGCCGCCTTGTCATGACCGGTCACCATAAATGCCACGTGGCGGGACTCCGCCAACAGGGGCAAGGTGAGCGTGAACCGATTGGCTTGGGGCCCAGGACCGTAAGCCACCCAGTCTTTGGATGTTTCTTGGGGAGAACCCGGAAAGACCGAGGCGGTGTGGCCGTCGCCACCCATCCCTTGCAGTGTCACATCCAGTTGTGGGTAATGGGATCCACGCGGCAACAGGGACAAGTGCTGCCGATATCGAGCCAGGGCCGCGCGCGGGTCCGCGGTGGTCATCCAAGGAAAAGCCCCTAGCGGGGCGATACCCAGAGGATCCAGCAGAGCTCTTTGAATCATGCCGTAGTTGCTAAGCGTGTCGGCGGGATTCACATCCCGGTCATCCACCAGGTAGAGGCGGACGGATGACCAGGGCACCAAGCCTGGCTCGCGTCCCAAGCGGGTGTACAGGGGAATCGGGGTGGTGCCGCCGGATAAGGCCCAGGCGGCGAAGCCGCGATCCCGGATGCTGTCGTGGGTCACGCGGACAAGCCATGACACGACGTCGTCAATGAGCGTGCCTGCCGAGGCAGAAACATGTATTTCTGGATTTGTCACAAGGGCTCGGTCCTTTCCAAGAGGCTATGTTGCAATGTTTCCCGATACAATAAGTCGGGGCCTTCAGTCAGCAAACGTCGCAGGTCATCGAGCGTCCCGGAGGTCCATCGCGGCTCCTCCCAGGCCCGTATGACCGCGTGATTCTCCACCAAATGCAGCGACCAGGACTCACCGGCATCACTCAGCACCAGGGATTGGTCGCCCCGAGAAAACTGCCAGACCGAAGCAGTGCCGTGGGCATGCTGCACGTCGATGGTAGGGTGATGACATGGCGGCAGTCCCAATTTCCATTGCAGCTTCCATGAAAGCCACAGCCAGGAACTGGGAAGGGGCCAGCGTGTTGTCTCGCGGCTGGTGACCACCACATGGTCGGGTTCTTCCAAAATGGCTAGGGCGCGGGCGTCGTCCGCTGATTCCGCCAGGAGATGGCGGAACGCCGCGCCGCGAATCCAGTCGAGGTCCATGAGGCCGATTCCGTAGTCCTCGGATGCCGTGATGAGCGGCAGCCAGTGGTCCAACGGAAACGCTTGGCTGTCGATAATGACCGAGTCAAATGTGTTGCTCAGCAAATCCCAGCGAAAGCGTTCAGTAGGAGGCGCATGCAACCACCAGAGGTACGAGGGCAAATCCGATCGGATCAACGGTTGCATCCAATCGAGCCAGTAATCGGCAATCCGTCCATAGAGCGTCATTGCCAGGCATTCGGACAAGAGGAGCGGCGGCCGTCCCGGACCGCGGTTCTCCTCGATGGCCGCGTGGACGTCCACATCGATTCGGTCCTCGGTTCGGCCGCTCGGCGCCGGACTCAGAATCAAAATGCGGGCGGGATGGGTTTGCGCAATCTGTTGGGCGGTTTGGATCCAGTCGGATTGGTGGGCCGCCTCCACATAAATGCCCAAGGTCATCACGGTCGCCGAAATGGGGACTATGCCGTTCAATGCCTGTGGCACAATCGATGGAAGATGTTGAAGCAGCTCAGGGCCGCGGACCGATTCTTTCGTCCAACGAATCGAACGTTGGGTCATCAACCTCGCCTCCGATGCTCCAGTGTTCCCGAATGCGCCCTCAGGGGCGGCGCCAACGAAAGCCGTCGTGTTGAAGGAGCCGATCGGCTTCATCCGGACCCCACGATCCGGATTCGTAGGTGGGAATGGGCCCGCGAGCGCGCTGCCAGCCGTGGAGAATCGAGGACACCAAGGTCCATGCCGCTTCCACTTCGTCCTTGCGTGTAAACAACGTCGAATCCCCAATCATTGCGTCGAGCAGAAGGCGTTCGTAGGCTTCCGGCGGCGTGCCGGCAAACGAGGTGCCGTAGAGAAACTCCATGTTGACAGTTCTGACGCGAATCTCCGGACCTGGAACTTTGGCGCCAAATCGCAGCGAAATGCCCTCGTCCGGTTGAATCTTCAAAGTCAGCAGGTTGGGAGACAGTTCCGGCGTCTCGGTTTGACGGAAGAACCGATGCGGAGCGGTCTTGAATTGGATGGCAATTTCGGTAGCCCGTTTTGCCAGCCGTTTTCCAGTGCGGAGGTAAAAGGGCACACCTGCCCAGCGCCAGTTGTCAATCAAGAGCCGAAGCGCCACATAGGATTCGGTCCGGCTGTCGGAGGCAATGTCGGGTTCATCCAAATATCCCGGGACAATTTCTCCGTCGACAGATCCGTGTTCGTATTGAGCCCGTACCGTATACTCGGCCACGTCACGGGTGGAAAAAGGCCGTATGGACCGGAGCACCTTGACCTTTTCATCGCGGACGGCATCGGCCTCGAACGCGACCGGCGGTTCCATGGCAATGAGCGAGACGAGTTGGAGCATGTGGTTCTGCACCATATCGCGGAGCGCTCCCGCCTGGTCGTAGTAGGATCCACGCCCGGCCACGCCCAACGACTCAGCCACGGTAATCTGTACGTGGTCAACATATTGGCGGGTCCACAAAGGCTCAAAAATGCCGTTAGCGAAGCGGAACACCAAAATATTTTGGACCGTTTCCTTGCCGAGATAGTGGTCGATGCGGTAAATCTGTGACTCGTCGAAGACATGATGCAGGTCCGCGTTCAAGGCCACGGCCGAGTCTAAGTCATGACCAAAGGGCTTTTCCACGATAATGCGCACCCAATGTTCGGGCGTGTCTGGGCGCGCCAGACCGACGGCGCCTAAGTTGGCCGCGATGATTGGATAGGCTGAGGGCGGCGTGGCCAGGTAAAACAGATGGTTCTTGGGAAAGTCCTGTCCCGGATCTGTCAGCACGGCCTTCAGTGCGCCATACTGACCGGCATCATTAAAATCGGCCGTGAGATAGCTGGTGTTGGCGATAAGACGATCCAGCACGGCAGATTCGGGCTTCCGGCGCGAGTACTTGACGATGGCCTTTCGCACGTCTTCCCGAAAGGTGTCGGTATCGTAGGGACGGCGTGCCACGCCGATAATTCGGCAGTCGCCGCCCAGCCAGTTGTCCACCATCAAGTTGTAAAGGGCGGGAAACAGCTTACGGTGGGCCAGGTCGCCCGCCGCGCCGAAGATCACAAACGTGAAGGGCTCGGGCCGCCGCCGTTCCCCTAGACCTTCTTTGAGCGGATTATCCATCAGCGTTTCCATCATAGCGCCCCCAATCTCATTCATTGTGGATGGCGTGCCCGCCGAATTCGTTTCGGAGCGCCGCAATCACCTTGGCGGAGTATGACTCGTCTTGACGGGAGGCAAATCGGGCCAACAGCGCCAGCGTGATGACCGGCGCAGGGACGTTTTCGTTAATTGCCTCGGCTACCGTCCATCGGCCTTCGCCCGAGTCGTCAACATACCCCCGAACATGCTCTAATGTGGGGTTTTCACGGTAGGCATCCTCCAGCAGTTCCAGGAGCCAGCTGCGCACGACGCTGCCATGGTTCCAGACTGCTGCGATGGCAGGCAGATCCAAGGGGAACTCGGATGATTTCATAATCTCAAAACCTTCGCCGTATGCCTGGAGGAGGCCATATTCGATTCCGTTGTGGACCATCTTGACGAAGTGTCCGGAACCAATGGGTCCCGCGTGGAGGTAACCATCTTCCGGGGCGAGCGTTTCAAAGATGGGCTTCGCGATCCCTACGGCATCGTCGGATCCTCCAACCATCAGGCAATAGCCGTTCTTCAGGCCCCAAACGCCTCCGCTGGTGCCGGCGTCGATAAATGAGACGTGGCGTGCTTCAGCGGATTTGCCGCGACGCATAGAATCCCGGAAGTTGGAGTTTCCACCGTCGATGATGATATCTCCGGGATGAAGCGTGTCGATTAGTGTCTGGATAGTGTCTTCCGTGGGCTGGCCAGCAGGCACCATCACCCAAACAATACGCGGGGACGGGAGTTTGGAGATGGCATCTTCCAGAGTCTCTGCTGGAATGCCGCCTTTATCCGCCAAATGGTTCCGGGCCTCCGCGCTGGGATCGTAGACGACCACGTCGTGTCCATCCTCCAACAGGCGCTCCGCCATGTTGCCGCCCATTCGCCCTAAGCCAATCATCGCAAGTTTCATAGTGCACCTCCTATACGTCCGTAAGATCAGGTCTAGAGGAGACTGATCACCTTCCGAAGCGCGTCCGGTGCCGGATCGGAGAGAAAGATCCGCACCACCGGGCGGCCATGCGCCAACAGCGATTGAAAGTCGCCGAGTGCTTGTGCCTGCATGAGTGTCAAAAAGTCGTAACCATCTCCGGGAACAGGAAGCTTCGGGCCGTCCTGCGCCACAAATTGGACAAAGAGTCCGGTTGCCGGTCCGCCTTTGTGCAGTTGGCCTGTGCTGTGCAGGAAACGGGGACCGTAGCCGAAGGTGGTTGGCCGACCCGTTAGGGTAGTGAGGCGGCGACGCAACTCCACCAGGGCATGGTCCATCGCATCGGTTGGCTCGACGTAAGCCATCAGAGCCACGTAGCTCGACGGTCCAGCGAGCGCCAGCAACGCCTTGAGGGAAGAAGACAGATCCGCCTGGCTCAATGGGGCAGAGGCCGTCCACTGCAAGCCATCCGACGTATGCAGTTGCTCGGGCCCAAGATGGCCATGATCCAAGGACCCCAAAATGGACTTGGTATTGTCCTTGCTTTCCTGGACATTGGGCTGATCGAAGGCGTCGATTTGCAAAACGGATCCGGCGATGGCCGTCGCAATTTCCCAGCGGTAGAACTCTTGCGCGACCTGGTACGGGTCGGTCAGATGATACTGGATTACAGGGTGCCCGGCTTCCCGCAATTGGTCGACGGAGATGGGAAGAGGTTCTTCCTGCCACTGATAGACGATGAATACGCGGTCCTGACTGTAGCTCTGCGGCGGGTAAAGCGGCTCATGGGCAATCGGGATGAGGCCAGTGCCCAGCTTCCCGGTGGACTCGGCCAAAAGTTGCTCCAACCAATCGCCCAGATGGCTAATCTGACCGGGCATGACAAGGGTTACTTTGTCCCGCCCAGCTCGCGCGAGTCCGCCCAGCGCGGCACCGAGGTGCGCGCCGGGGTTTTGGCTCACCTCCGGCACGCGGCAGGCAGCCTGCATCGCCAAAGCTTGGTTCAAGAGCTTGGGAACGTCCAGTCCATACAGCGAAGCCGGCACCATGCCGAACCACGACAGCGCGGAATATCGCCCGCCAATATCTGCCGGATTTAAAAAGACATGCCGGAAGTTTTTGGCGTCCGCCTCCTTGGCCATGCTTGTGCCAGGGTCCGTGATGGCGATGAACTGGCGAGCGGGATCCAGACCGCGGCGTTGGACCACATCCCAAAAGTAGTGGTAAAAGGCATTGGGTTCTGTGGTTGTGCCGGATTTGCTGGCGACAATGAAGAGCGTCTTCTCCAAGGGAAGCTTGCGGGTGAGGTGATCAATCGCGCGCGCGTCGGTAGTGTCCAATACGTGCAGAGAAAGTCCCGGCTGCCCGGAAGAGAAGGTATTCACCAACACGTCCGAAACGAGACTGCTGCCGCCCATCCCCAATACCACCGCATCTGTAAATCCGTCCAATACCGCCTGTTTTACGAAAGTGTGGAGGTGCGGGGCGTCTTCCAGCACGCGCTCCGGCACCGACAGCCATCCCAGGGCATTCTGGATGATGGCTTGGTGTTCCGGGGCGGTGGACCAGAGCGCGGCGTCGTGATCCCACAGGCGCGGCACCGCGCGGTCATGGTTCAGACCTTCGACCGTGTTCTGACAGGCGTCCTGATACTGGCCGAGATGGAACACGCCACTGGGAATCTTATGTTGGATAGTTTTTTTTTCCAAACTCTCC
Organism: Bacillota bacterium; assembly: GCA_021820485.1. Taxonomy (GTDB): domain Bacteria; phylum Bacillota; class Sulfobacillia; order Sulfobacillales; family Sulfobacillaceae; genus Sulfobacillus_B. The sequence continues at coordinate 11,955 of JAKADO010000028.1, read as the reverse complement.
CGCAAGGTGATGAAGGATTGGTGAAAACTCTTCACCCCTTCGTCCAGCAACTGATCGGTGACCGACTTCATGGCAATGCCGTGGGACTCCAATGCGTCAATGACGGAACGGGCATCGTCCACCTGCTGGTCAATGGTTCGCTGGGCACGGCCGTGGTCCAAAATCGCGTCCACGGTGGCCGGTGGCAAGGTGTCGACGGTGTCTGGCCCAATCAGGGCTTCCACGTACAGCAGATCGGGGTATTGGGGGTTCTTGGTGCTGGTGGAAGCCCACAACGGTCGCTGAACCATGGCGCCGCGCTCTTTCAAACGGGTGAAGCGCGCATCCCCGAACTGTTCCAGAAACAGTTGGTAGGCAAGCTTGGCATTGGCGATGCCGGCCTTTCCGAGGAAGGATGAGTCCAGATTCTTTTCCTGAATGAGACGGTCGACCAGTGTGTCCACTCGACTGACGAAAAAGCTGGCCACCGACGCCACCCGATCCAGGGGCAATCCCCGTGCCTCCCGTTCGGATAAGCCGTTGATGTAGGCGTCAATCACATCGCGATAAGCATCGAGGCTGAATATCAGCGTCACGTTCACATTGATGCCGTCGGCAATGAGCTGCCGGATGGCCGGAATGCCGGCTGGCGTGGCAGGCACCTTTATCATGATGTTGGGGCGATTAAGCGCCACGAACAGTCGATGCGCCTCCTTGATGGTGGCTTCCGTATTCTCCGCCATGGTGGGGGGCACCTCAATGCTGATGTAGCCGTCCCGGCCCCGCGTTTGATTGTAGACGGGGCGCAGAAGGTCGGCGCCCCGTCCGATATCCTCGAGCACCAGCGCATCATACAAGGCATCGACCGAAGAGGCGGCAGGAGCCAGCTTTTGAATCGCCGCATCATAGTCGTGCGAGCCGTTGATGGCCTTTTCGAAAATTGTGGGGTTGGACGTAATGCCTGTTATCCCCTGGGCAATGAGTTGAGCCAGTTCACCGGAATCAATCAGTCCCCGGCGAATGTTGTCGTACCATAGGCTTTGTCCGAGGTCCTGAATGGCTCGAATCGGGTTCACCCTTATCCCTCCTATATTCGTTCTGTCTACTGTCTTAGGAGCCGTTTGGCTTCTTCCACCACATGTTCCGGCGTAAAGCCGAACTGTCGAAACAGTTCTTCCGCGGGGGCGGATGCTCCAAAATGGTTTAACCCGATCACGGTCCCGTGGGATCCAACGTATTTGTCCCACCCCATCGGGGACGCAGCTTCAATGGCTACGCGAGCCGTGCCTTGGGGAAGGACCTGTTCGCGATAGGCCGCATCTTGCTCGTCAAAGCGTTCCCAACAGGGGAATGAGACGACCCGAACGCGGATGCCCTCGCGCCCCAGTTGCTCAGCGGCCTTGTAGGCGAGACCGACTTCCGAGCCCGAGGCCATCAACACCAGGGCGGGCTGAGGGTCGTTTTCCCACAGCACATAGGCACCCTTGTGCAGGCCCGCGGCTTTATCCGATGGCAGCGACGACACCTTTTGTCGCGTGAGGGACATCGCCACGGGATGGTCCGTAAGTTCAAGAGCCAGTTTCCATGCTTCACGGGTTTCATTGGGGTCCGCTGGGCGCACCACGTATAGGCCCGGAATCGCGCGCAGCGCAGCCAATTGCTCGATGGGTTGATGGGTGGGACCATCCTCGCCTAAACCGATGGAGTCGTGGGTAAAAATGTAGATGGCCGGTTGCTCCATGAGGCTCGCCAAACGAATCGCTGGACGCATGTAGTCCGAGAAAATCAGAAAGGTGCCGCCGTAGACGCGCAATCCTCCGTGCAGCAGCATGCCGTTCAACGCGGCGCCCATGGCGTGTTCCCGAACTCCAAAATGCAGGTTGCGGCCACCGGGGTTTGCGGCGGAAAAATCCCCGCCTCCCTTGATGTTGGTGTTGTTGGATGGCGCCAAATCCGCGGAGCCGCCAATGAGATTCGGCCAACGAGCCGCAATGTGGTTGAGCACTTCTCCAGAGGCTTGCCGTGTCGCCAGACTTGTTCCCACGTCCCAAGACGGCAGATCGTTGAAGGCGTTGGGGGGGACAGCGCGGTTTAGTGCATCGTGCAGTTCCCGGGCCAAATCTGGATGCTGGGATTGGTATTGGGACCAACGGCGATTCCAGTCCGCCTCCCACTCGTTCCCGTTGGAGACGGCTTGCCGAAAATGCGCCAGGACGTCATCAGGCACGTAGAAGCTCTTGTCCGCCGGCAATCCCAAGAATTCTTTGGTCAGCTTAGCCTCTTCGGGACCTAGCGCTTCGCCGTGCGCCTTGGGCGTGTCCTGCCGATTGGGGCTTCCATAGCCAATCAGCGTGCGCACAGCGATGAGCGATGGGCGAGGATCCTGTTGGGCCCGCTCAATTGCTTGGGCAATGGCATCCACGTCATTGCCGTCGCGGATGCGCTCGGTGTGCCATCCGTACGCGTCAAACCGCTTCAGGACATCCTCGGTAAAGGCGATGTCGGTGTGTCCCTCAATCGAGATGTGGTTGTCGTCATAGAGATAGATCAGCTTGGAAAGCTTCAACGTGCCGGCCAATGACGCCGCCTCGGAGGCTACCCCTTCCATCAGGTCACCGTCCGACACGATACCGTACGTGTAGTGGTCAATGAGCGTCAAATCAGGCTGGTTGTATTGAGCAGCGAGCCATCGCTCGGCCATGGCCATGCCCACACCCGTGGCAAATCCTTGACCCAGCGGCCCTGTAGTTGTTTCCACGCCAGGCGTCCGACCGTATTCCGGGTGCCCAGGGGTCTTCGAATTCCACTGTCGAAAGCGTTTGAGTTCCTCAAGCGGCAAGTCATATCCGCTTAAGTACAACAGTGCATAAAGCAACATCGAGCCGTGGCCGGCAGAAAGGACGAATCGGTCACGGTTTAGCCATTGAGGGCTCTGGGGATTATGCCGAAGAAATTTGGTCCATAGCGCGTAGGCCATGGGCGCTGCGCCCAGCGGCATGCCGGGGTGTCCTACGCCAGCTGCCTCCACGCCGTCAATGGCCAATCCTCGAATAACGTTAACCGCTTTTTGTTCCAAAGTTTGTTGCTGCAATTGCCGAACCTCCTAGGCAGGCTATGTTCGCGCGTGTTGACCCGCGGGTTTCGATTCCTTAGGGTTATTGTAGTGAACCTAGTTCATACTGGCAACGCAACCCAATTTCCGGGGGCGCGTCGAGCAAGGGGGAGACGGTGTGGCTGAGTACGTGGCGATAGATGTTGGAGGAACAAAGATTGCATTGGGAATTGGGGATGAGCAGGGAAATTTTCGGGCTCGAACTGTTTTGGCAACCAACCCTGCCTGGGCGCCGGACATTGTGTCGGATAACATTGCCGCGGCCGTCAGAGACCTCGCGAAGAGCGCACAGATTGACTTGGGTAGCATGACTGGGATCGGTCTCGGCTCTCCTGGGCCCCTGGATGGGTCCATCCTATTGGATACATCCAATCTGCATGGGTGGAAAGGGCTGGATTGGCGGACGGGCTTGGAGGGACGGCTCAATCTCCCGGTGGCGGTGCAGAATGATGCCACAGCGGCCGGCCTTGGAGAGTGGCTCTACGGAGCGGGTCGCGGCACGCAGCATTGTGTTTATGTCACTGTGTCGACGGGGATCGGAGCCGGAATCATCGTGGATGGGATATTGGACCGAGGATCACGCGGCAACGCAGGTGAGTTCGGGCACATCGTGCTGCGCCCGGAGGGACCCGAATGCCCGGCCGGCCATCGAGGATGCTTGGAAAGCCTGGCCTCCGGCACCGCCATTGCGCGGGAAGGCCAGCGGCGTCAACAGGAGAGCGATTTTTTGAAGGAAGTCCCAACGGTGGACACCAAGGCGGTATTTGCCGGATATGAGGCGGGTGACGCCGTGGCGACCGCGATTATCGAGCAGGCTGCCGATTGGTTGGGTTTGGGCCTTTCGTATCTCATAAATTTGTTTAATCCGGAAATGATCATTTTAGGCGGTGGAGTCGCTACGCATGCGTCGGCGGCATACAGAGACCGAGTTTGGTCGAAGGCGCAAGCCCGGTCGCTCAAAGCGTTGTCTCAGGTGGTCCAATTGGTGCCTGCGCAATTGGGGCAAGAATCTGGGCTTATGGGTGCGCTCGCCGTGGCTGTCATGGCCAGTTCATCCGATTAATCGACCTGTCAGCAATTTCCGAGAAACTTACACATATCGTTGACACAATTTCGACCAAATACATATAATCAAATCGTGTTTGTAAGCTATTCGGAGCAAACCTGACAGGACGAAGGACAAATGGAGGGGAACTGCTGTGAAGGTTGAGGACGTTTTACGGCTTATCCGGGAAAAGAACATCGAAATGGTGGATTTTCACATCGTGGATCTTCCGGGGACATGGCAGCATGTCACGCTGCCGGTGTCGGAGATCGATGAGGAAACCCTCACGCGCGGAATCCCCTTTGATGGCTCGAGCATTCGAGGTTTCCGCAGCATTGAGGAAAGCGACATGATCATGGTGCCCGACCCGAACACGGCGGTGGTGGATCCCTTTCACAACGTCCCCACCTTGAGCATCATTTGTGACGTAACCGATCCCGAAGGCGTGCCATATCAGCGCGATCCGCGCCGCATCGCCCGCAATGCGGAGGAGTACCTGAAGGCGACAGGCATTGCCGACACCTCTTATTGGGGTCCAGAGCTGGAATTTTTCCTTTTTGATTCGGTTCGATTTCTCAACCAAGGGCACCAAGCCCTTTTCCATCTTGACTCATCGGAAGGGTACTGGAACTCCGGCCGCGAGGGTGGCTTGGGGTTGACCATTCGTCCCAAGGAGGGCTACTTCCCCCCGAGCCCTGTTGACCAAACCCACCATATTCGGACGGCCATGGTCAAGGCGTTGCAGCAGTTCGGGATTCGCGTTGAAATGCACCATCACGAGGTGGCCAGCGGCGGGCAGGGCGAAATCGACTTGCGGTTCTCAACCTTGGTCCGGCAGGCTGACACGGTGATGCAGTACAAGTATGTGCTCCGCAATGTGGCCTTCCAGCACGGGAAAGCCGTCACATTCATGCCGAAGCCCATCTTCGGCGACAATGGCAACGGCATGCATGTGCACCAATCCTTATGGAAAGATGGAAAGCCGCTCTTTTTTGACGAAAAGGGCTATGCCCGCCTGTCGGAGCTGGCGCTCCACTACATCGGAGGGGTTTTGTATCACGCTCCCGCGTTGCTGGCCTTGACCAATCCGTCCACCAACTCGTACCGGCGCTTGGTCCCCGGATATGAGGCTCCAGTCAATATTGTGTTCTCTCATGGAAACCGATCGGCAGCCATTCGCATTCCCAAGACGGCAGCGCCGCAGGCGAGCCGCATAGAGTTCCGCACGCCGGATGCCACAGCGAATCCATACTTGGCTTTTGCCGCCATTCTGATGGCCGGCCTCGATGGGATCCGCAACAAGCGCGATCCGGTGAAGCTCGGATTCGGGCCGATGGATCGCAACATTTACGCGATGAGCTCGGAAGAACTTGAAAAGATTGCCAGCGTTCCGGGCTCCCTCAACGAGGCGCTCGAGAACCTGCGCCGTGACCACGATTGGCTCCTGGCGGGAGATGTCTTCACGGAAGATGTGGTGCAAACATGGATCGACTTCAAGCAAAAGAATGAAGTGGATGTGGTGAATTTGCGTCCGCATCCCATGGAGTTCGAACTATATTTCAACAGCTAGGTGCTTGAAACATCCTTGGAGTTCAGGTATAATAGGATAGTCGGCGCCGAAGTGGCGGAATAGGCAGACGCGCGCGACTCAAAATCGCGTGAGGCAAACCCTCGTGCCGGTTCAAGTCCGGCCTTCGGCACCAAAAGATTAGCGGCCCCATCATGGGGCCGCTTTTTTCATCCATACTGCTTGCAATCGGGAGGACATATGGCCGAGGAATTGACGGTGGACCAGCAGAAGTTGTTGTTGCATCGATTGCGCCAGGAAATTATGGCACTGCTTCACGAATCCCCATTGACCGCCAAAGAGGTGGCTCGCACCGTGAACGCGACGGTCGGCAATGCGCATTATCACCTGCAGCGTCTTGTCAGTGGAGGACTGCTCGTTGCCGAGGACGTGCCGACCGCCGAGGGTACAGTCGAAAAGCGCTATCGGGTAAGTGGGCATCGGCCGCTCCGCGCAACGCCAACAATTCCGATGGAACCGGGCCTTCTGGACATCGACCAATCCCTGTGGCTGACGGTTGCCGAAACTGGACAACTGGTCAATGAGCTGAAGGCTGTGTTGTATCGGTGGCAAAGCGCGCACGGAGAGCCGCGCGGACGCGCCCAGCCGGTGGCGCTGTCCGTGAAGCTCGGGCGTTTGCCTACCAGTTGAAGTGGTCCATCACGTCCGCCAAGATGGCATTGAACGCATCCGGCTGTTCCAGCATCATCATGTGCCCAGCCGCCGGTACGGTGTAATGGAGGGCCTCGGGCCAGGCCTCGACGAATTCATCGGTCAACGATTTCGGCGTCATGCGATCTTCTTCTCCGGCGATGATGGCCCGCGGGCACTCAATGCGCGCCAATTCATCCCGAACATCGAAATAAGTGCAGGACAAAAACTCCCGGTATGCGCGGCGGCCGTCAATCTGCTGGGCTTGGACCAAGCTTCGGGCGACCAGTTCCGGTTCGGCCTCCTTGGAGAGCGACCAGCGGGTGATGCGCTCCAACGCTTCTTGGGGCGCATCCGTTAAAGACTGGATCAAGGAGGGGTTTACCGGCAGGTGCGGGCCGGTGCCGACCAGCACCAGTCCGGCTACCAGCGTGGGCGATTTGAGCGCCATGCGCTGAGCGATGGCGCCTCCCAATGAATGCCCCATGATGACGGCGGGTTGGTGCAACTGTTGAAGGCACCAGTCGGCCCAAGCCTCAATCAGATGGTCGGGAGCGATGTCCCAAAGGGGCGGAAGTTCCGCGCGAGTAGCAGAGGGAAGCACCTTCATTTGGCGCGTCCAGGTGAGGCGGCTTGATGCCGCACCATGAATGAGATACCAGTGTGCCATAAGATCTCCTTGTCACCGAATTAATTCCATGGCTATGGCGGGGACCGGCGATGAGCGCTTGTCCGTGCCGTTCGCCATTTGTTAACATAGACTATACACCCGCGACACTGATCGCAGTGAGTGCCGTCCATAAAGAATGGATATTAGTGAATTAAGGAGCCTCGCCCTAGATGCCGACCCAACTGTTAATCGATGGCCATAGTTTGCTGTTCCGGGCATACCATGCGCTGCCCCCGCTGACGACCCGGGCCGGGATTCCGACCGGCGCGATTCATGGGTTCGCCTCGATGCTCCTCCGCGTCGCCGACCAGGAAAATCCGGAACGCCTGGTGGTGGTGTTTGACGCGCCGGAAGCAACCTTTCGCCATGAGCAATACACGCTCTACAAGGCCAACCGTGATGAAAGCCCTGATGATTTCCGGCAACAACTGCCGCTGGTCAAGGAGCTCTTGAATCGCCTGTGCGTCCCGGTGCTCTCAATTAGCGGTTATGAGGCGGACGACACCCTGGGAACACTGGCTGTGATGGGACGGGACAGGGGTTATGAGTCTCTGATTCTGACCGGCGATCGCGACTTGCTGCAATTGGTCGAGCCAGCCATCACCGTGCTGTTGACCAGCCGAACGGGAATTTCTGATTTGGACCGCATGACCCGCCAGCGCGTCAAGGAGAAAATGGGAGTGTGGCCAGAGCAGGTTCCAGACCTGAAAGGTTTGATGGGAGACGGTTCCGACAATATCCCCGGCGTGGCCGGCATCGGCCAGAAGTCGGCTTTGGCGCTGATTGAGTCCTATGATTCGATTGAAAACCTGATCGACCATCTGGGCGAAATTACGAATACACGTTGGAAAAAGGCGCTGGAAGGTCATGAGGCGGACGCGCGGCGCTACCGGGACTTGGCGACCATTGTTACGAACGTGCCGCTGGATTGGCCCCAAATCGATGAACCATTCCAATGGCGCGTAACGCCGGAACTGAGGGAATTGCTCGATCGGCTGGAACTGCATGCCGTGCGGAAGCGCCTGGGCATCGCGGACCAGCCATCCGAAGCCGGATCCACCAGGACTCGGGCAGCATTGCCGGCGGTGGTGAGGGTGCAAGAGGAAGAGTTCGCCTGGGATTCTGCCACTGTTTACGGTTGCGTCCAAGAAGGCGGGCACTTGTGGATTTACCACCCCGAAACTCATCATGTATTGCAGAGACCGGCCTTGGAATTCCCGCCGGAGTCAATCCGCCTGGTGGGATGGGGCATCAAGGAGTCGCTTCGGCAGTGTCTGGAGGCACATCGCTCCCAGCCCGGATTTGTGGATGATGTGAAGATACAGGCCTATCTCTTGGACACTGAGCGGCGGGACTACGGATTGACCGCTCTGTTGGATGACTGGGATTTGGCTCATCCGGCGCCGGGGACGGGTGAGGCGGCGGCAGCCGTGGTGGAACTCTCCCGTCGCCTCGAAACCGAGCTTCGCGATCGGGATTTGGTAAGTTTGTACCGCGACGTCGAGTTGCCCCTGGCGGGGGTGTTGGCGTCCATGGAGGCGGTGGGCGTGGTGGTGGATCGCACGCGCCTTAGAGAGCTGGGGGATGAACTGGCCCAGGGAATTACCGCTGCTGAGGAGGAGATTTACCGCCTCGCGGGAGATGAACGCTTCAATATCAACTCCCAACGCCAGCTCGGGGAGATCTTGTTCGGTCGGCTGAGGCTTCCAGCTGTAAAGCGCACCAAGACCGGATTTTCCACCGATGCCGAAACGCTGGAAACCTTGCTGCCGCTCCATCCGATTGTGGAACAAATCCTTACCTACCGGCAATTGGTGAAAATCCAGAGCACCTACGTGGAAGGCTTGTTGCCGCTGATTGGTCCTGACGGACGCATCCACACCACGTTTCATCAAACCGTCACGGCCACAGGGCGCCTCTCATCCAGCGATCCCAACCTGCAGAACATTCCGGTTCGTTTGCCGTTGGGCCGGCGGGTGCGAGGGGTGTTTGTGCCCACGGCTGGACGCACGTTGTTGGCCGCTGACTATTCGCAGATTGAACTCCGTGTGCTCGCGCATTTGGCGGGGGATGCGAACTTGATCCAAGCCTTCATGGACGGCGAGGATATTCACCGTCGCACGGCGTCGGAGATATTCAACATCCCGATTGATGAGGTGGATGCGACCTGGCGCAGCCGTGCCAAAGCGGTCAACTTTGGCATCATCTATGGCATTTCCGATTTTGGTCTATCACGTGATACGGGTGTGAGCCGCACGGAGGCCAAGGATTACATTGAGCGCTACTACCGCCGCTATCCCCAGTTGAAACAGTATTTTGACGGCGTGATCGAGGGGGCCCGGCGGGATGGGTATGTGTCCACCATCTTGGGACGCCGTCGGCTTCTGCCGGAAATTCTCAGCAAGAATCACGTGCGCCGTCAATATGCCGAGCGCATGGCGATGAATACAGCCATTCAGGGCAGTGCGGCTGACTTAATCAAGGTGGCAATGCTACGCATTGCGTCCGACATGCGCCACCAAGGCCTCAAGAGCACCATGATACTGCAGGTGCATGACGAACTGATTTGGGATGCTGAGGTGAGCGAATTGACGCAGCTGGCGAGCGTGGCGGAGCAGGACATGAGCCGGGCGATCGACTTGAAGGTTCCCTTGGTGGTGGAGTTTAAAGAGGGGAAGACATGGGAATCCATGACTTCGTGGGAGATGCCGGACCATCATGCCTGAACTCCCTGAAGTCGAAACCATTCGGCGGTATTTGAACGAGGCTTTGCCGGGCCAGCAGATCGACCAAGTGGTCCATCTGGACGGCCGGATGGTCAAGCGGTCGCCGTTGGATGCTGAAACGATTCGCGGGCGTCTTCAGGGACGCGTGTTTGGCCCGGTGGAGCGGCGCGGAAAATTTCTTTTGTTGACCGTGGGCGAGGGTGAGGCTCTCGTAATTCACCTGGGTATGAGTGGCCGGTTGGTGGTGGAATCGGAGGGCGAGATGTTGAGGCCGCACACACACTTGATTGTCGCGTTCGGCGATCGGCACTTGAGATTGTCAGATCCTCGGCGATTCGGCCGCATCGCCTGGGCAGATGCCAGCAATGCGGGGCTTTTGCTCGGCATCGAGCCGTTGTCGCCCGGGTTCGGGCGTGCGGCTCTGGCAGGCGTGTTGAGGGGGCGGAAGGTGGCCGTCAAGACGGCTTTATTGAATCAGGGCTTGATTGCCGGGCTCGGCAATATTTACGCCGATGAAGCGCTGTTTGAAGCGCGCATCCACCCGGAACGTTCGGCCGGATCCTTAAGCGATTCGGAGCTCACACGGCTGGCCCGGGCTATTCGGACGGTGCTTGAACGTTCCATTGCCCACCGGGGCACGTCGTTTTCCGATTACGTAGATGCCCTGGGGCACCCTGGTGACAATCAGGCGTACTTGCACGTCTATGGACGGGAGGGAAAACCGTGCCCCCGCTGCCACACCCCTGTGCGACGCCTGGTGCTGGGCGGAAGGTCCAGTCACTTTTGCCCGCGATGCCAGCGGTTGGCAAGAGTTGCGCGGATTACATCAAACAATAAGGAGAGCCGTTGATGCAGAAATTCAGCCTATTGCTCGATTCGGAAGATCAGGCCCGGGAAGTCATGGAATTATTATGGAATTCATGGGGCGTGCGCGGCGAAATGGAATTGGTGCCGCTTGAGGATCGGTTCAAACTGGACGTCATCACGGAAAAGGACTTGACCAATCAGCAATTGGAGAAACTGCCGGGGAAGCGGGCCTAGATGCGCGGAAGGTGGTGGCCCTGGCTTCTCTTGGTGCTGGCATTGGTGCCCGCTTTATTGATTTCCAAACCGAAGCAATCGATTCAGATGGCTCCAGCCGACAGTGTTACGGAAGCCATCTTTCATAATCCGGCGACGCTTGATCCCGCACTGGCTTCGAGCGGCAGCGAGTGGGCAGTGGCCAGCAACGTGTTTGAACCACTCTTTCGCCTGGAGCCGGACGGCCAGGTCTTGCCGAATTTGGTTTCGCATGACACCATTAACGGCAATGTCCTGACCTTGGACATTCGTCCGGTGGCCATGGTGGGCGGGGGACACTTGACTGCGTCCATCGTTGCGGCGGCGCTGGCTCGGCCTCTTTGGCCTTCTGTCCATTCCGCCGTGGCTGCGCAGCTGCTCGCCCCAGTGCAAGGCAGCACGGCCGTGATTAAGGGCAAAACGCCGTTCTTGTCGGGAGTCTCATTGGTGAACAGCCAGACGGTGGCGATCCATTTGACCCACCCGGTAACCACCGCCTTTGTGCAGGCTTTGGCCAATCCTGCTTTGGCCATCGTCCCGGCATCTGACCTCTTGCGGGGTGGATCGGACTGGCAGCTCACCAATTTGTTTGGGACGGGCGGATATCGGATCTCGAATTGGGTGCCCAACGGAATGCTGACGTTCCGACGCGAATCGGGCCGAGGTCCGACCCGTATCTCGCTTGTCGTCGTTCCGTCGTTCCAGCAGGCGGTCCTGAGCGTGCAAAATCAAGCCGTGCAGTTGGTTCCTGTGCAACCGGACCAAGTAGGGTCTATTCCTCAAAAGCTGTTGGCCGATGTGCGCAGCTTGCCCGTTCCGGGCAACCTGAATCTCATCTACCGTGCGGGGGCCAAGAATGTGTCCACCTACCCCCGAATCAGTGTCTCCGATTGGGTGCGGGCTAGTTTCCGCGGCCGCATTGCGGGATTGCAGGGCAATTGGCCGGCTGCACTTCCGGGGGGACGCCCCATGACCGTGTACGTGAATCAGGCGATGCCTGAGGCGGTCCAGCTTGCCCATACTTTGGCCCGTCTCAAGCCGCACCAGGTTACGGTTCGGGTCGTATCGTTGACGCAATTGGAAACGCTCGCCAAGAACGGGCAGATTGGGGCGTACATTGGCCAGGTGGATTGGTTCAAGAGGGGG
>JAKADO010000027.1 GCA_021820485.1 Bacillota bacterium | reverse complement strand
GTATCCAACACAATCGGCTCGAAATCCCCCTCCGGATGGAGTTGTCGAAATCCCTGCCGCAAGAACCCCATATCGAAACGGGCGTTGTGCGCCGCCAAAACCGCCCCGTCGGCAAAGGCAAAGAATAATTCCCACAAATCGCGCTCGGCCACGCCGTCCACCAGTTCCTCCTCTTTGATGCCGGTAATGCGGACGGTGGCGGCGGAAATCGCGCGGGTGGGCTTTACCAAACGGTGAAAGGTCTCGGTGATTTGGCCATCCACGACCTTTACAGCGCCCAATTCGATCACCTGATGGCGGAGCGGCGTGAGCCCAGTCGTTTCCACGTCCACCACCACCAGCGGCCGCGAGCGCCAATCTTCAGGAACCGGCCCGGTGACCGGCACCACCTCAGTGTCCACCATATAGGCTTCCACGCCGTACAGCGCCCGAACGCCGGTTTTTTGCTGGAGTGTCTCCGCTTCCGGGTAGGTTTGCACCACCCCATGGTCCACTATCGCCAGTGCCGTAATCCCCGAAGTGCGGGCCGCATCGAATAAATCTTTGGGAGACGCCAACGCATCCATGGCGCTCATCTTGCTATGCGCATGCAACTCGACCCGAGGTCTCGACGGCACCACCTCCGGCTGGGGCGGCTCCACCGGCGACCCTTCCTTCACTCGCAGCACGCGCTCTTCGGTAAACTTGTCCACTTCCATCACGCCCGCAACCGCCAGGTAAGTGCCTGTCGGCCATAGCTCATCCGCATACCGCTGCGATCCGCGCCGCTCCGTAAACTTGAGTCTCAACGCGCTCTTCTCGTCAGTGATGGTCCAGGTCCAATGGCGCGACCCGTCGCGACTCTCCCGCAAGTCCCGAAGGAACACGCGGCCTCTAACCGTGACCTCACCTGTCAGCGGCACCCCGTCCAAGGAGACCGCGTTCCCAGGATCCACCGGACGCCCCACAACCGCGAGGTCGCGGTCCCCCGTTTTCAACTCGACAGCCACGGGAGCATCCGGCACGGGCGGGGCCAACTGCTCCACATCAATCTCCACCTGCACGTCGGCCAAGGCGGGCAGTTCGCGCAAGAGGCGCGCGGTCCCGCCCCACTTCTCAAACAAGGTTCTGGTGATGTCGCTGGGAAAGCGCAGCACGACGCGACCTTCCGACACGTGGATGGCGCGCTCCGCCAGCAGCTGGGCCAAAGCCGGCTGGGTGCGCCCCACTGTCTCGGCTATCTGGAGCTTGATGTCGCGTTGATGAGGGCGAAAGGACACTGCCACTTGCCACTCGTTCGCCAATTGAATGGCCAGGCGCTCAATCTGCTCCTGCCCGTCCTCCGGAAGCACACCGTCATATTCAATGGCCACACCGGCTTCGTCGCGTCGGACCGCATAAACCAATAACGGCGCGTCCTCCCACCCGAGGCCGCGCTGCCATTCGATGAATTTGCTGGACATAAAACACCTCAATAATGGCTCAAATACGGGGAATTTCTCGAATGATCTCCCAATACATGCGCATGCGCGCTGAAAACCCTTTGACCAAGCCCATCTTTTCTTCCTTGACCACCTGCGTGACATCCCGCAGCACGACTTCCCGCGGCGAAATGCCCATGCGCTTCAATTGCCGGTGCAGCTGCAGCTCCACACCGTATCCCGCCATGTCAATATGTTCAAATCCCACCAAAAGCTGGCGTCGAATGGCCCGTTGCCCGGAGAGAAAGGGCGCCACTGCCTGCGCCCAATCGGTCGAAGCCCGTCCTCCCTCGAAGATGCCGACCGTAGCCTCGCTTTCCCCCTGCACGACAGGCACAATCAGCTCTTTCACGTGGTCCACCGTCAGACCGACCAAATCGGCATCCAGAAACAAGACCACATCACCATGGGCAATGGCGGCCCCGGCCTTCATCGCACCGCCCTTGCCCTGATTCTCGGAGAGCGACAGCACCGTGACGCCCTGCTGCCGCGCGACCTCGGCGGTGTCGTCCGTCGACCCATCATCAACCACAATGATTTCGCTAATCTCGCGCACCAGCTTCAGCACGTCCAGTACTGATGCGATGTTTTGCGCCTCGTTGTAGGCAGGTATTATCGCTGAGACCCGGTTCGTCATCAAACCACCCCTACCACCACTAGATGCCAGACTCGTCTCTAATATGCACGGGCAAACAGCATTCGTTCCTGGGATGGCTCTCCGCACACGACGCAGCCGACTCCGAGCGGCTGACGATCCAACGGCAAACACCGAATGGTCATCCCTGTCTCTGCTTTCAAAAGGTCAGCACATGTTTCTCTGCCACACCAGTCACCCTCAAAAAACCCTCGATATCCATATTCTTCCGTTTGTCGGTAATTTTCAACCTGGACGGTATGAGTCTTTTGGTGCTCGAGCGCCTGACTGAAGAGCACGTTCTGAATGTCATCCAGGCGCTGCAGCACCACGTGTTCAAATCCCTCGCGGCGCACGCTCTCCTTCTCCCCGGTGTCGCGGCGCGCCAGCACCATCGCTTGATTGGCCAGATCCTTGGGCCCAACCTCGATGCGGAGCGGCACGCCCCGCATCTCCCAGTCGTTGTATTTGTAGCCGGGGGTAAATTCGGCCCGATCATCCAGACGCACCCGCACGCCCTTCGCCTGCAGCGCATCGCGCAGACCGCGCGCATATTCCATTACCTGTTCCGCCTCGGCGCCCCGCGGGATCGGCACGATCACCGCCTGAACCGGGGCGACCCGGGGCGGGATGCGCAATCCCTTGTCATCTCCATGGACCATGATGAGGCCGCCAATCATCCGGGTCGAACTGCCCCAGGAGGTCGTCCATCCATACTTCAAGGTACCATCCTCGTCCAGGAACTGAATCTCAAAGGCCTGCGAAAAGTTCTGCCCCAAGAAATGCGACGTGGCAATTTGCAGGGCTCGCCCGTCCCCCATCAGCGCCTCGAGGGTAAACGTCTCCACAGCCCCCGCAAACCGTTCTCCAGCGCTCTTGCGCCCAGCAATGACGGGAATCGCCAATTGCCCTTCGATTACACGGCGATAGATCTCGAGCTGCTGGCGCGTCTCGAACTCCGCTTCCGCCTGCGTCCGATGGACGGTGTGTCCTTCCTGCCAGAGAAACTCCGTGGTCCGCAGAAACGGTCGCGTAGCCTTTTCCCAGCGCACCACATTGGCCCATTGATTCATGAGCACCGGCAAATCGCGGTAGCTTTGAATCCACTTGGAGTACATGGCGCCGATGATGGTCTCAGATGTGGGGCGCACTGCGAGCCGCTCGGCCAGGGGCTCGCTTCCGCCTTGGGTCACCCAAGCGACCTCAGCCGAAAATCCTTCAACGTGCTCGGCCTCTTTCAGCAAGAGATTTTCGGGGATGAGGAGCGGAAAATACGCGTTCTCATGCCCAGTCTCCCGGAACAATTGATCCATGGCCGCTTGGATAAATTCCCAAATGCGATACCCGTACGGCTTAATGACCATGAATCCCTTCACCGGGGCGTAGTCCACCATGTCGGCCTTGCGAATGACGTCGGTGTACCATTGTGAGTAATCGACCGATTTAGGCGTGATCTCCTTGAGCACGTTATCCACGCGTGCGAACCTCCTCAGCGGCGTCTTGGATTTCCTTCCACAATTCCTCAACCATATCTTCCTGCTCCACGCGGCGCACGATTTGCCCGTGCCGAAAAATGAGCCCCATGTTCTTGCCGCCCGCCAGGCCCACATCCGCTTCCCGCGCTTCCCCGGGGCCATTCACCGCACACCCCATCACCGCCACGGTAATCGGCTCCCGAATGGTGGCCATGCGTCGTTCCAGCTCGTTGGTTACCGGCCACATGTCAAATTGCAGACGTCCGCACGTCGGGCAGGCCACCAGATTGGCGCCGCGGTCCCGCAGTTTCAGGCTCTTTAAAATCTCCCACGCGACGCGAATTTCCTCTTCGCCGGGTGCCGTCAAGGAAATGCGGATGGTGTCGCCGATGCCCTCAGACAACAGCGTGCCGATGCCGACAGCGGACTTAATAGTACCTTGGAACAACGTTCCCGCCTCGGTCACCCCTAAGTGCAGGGGATAATCGTAACGCTTGGCCATCAGCCGGTAAGCTGCCAGCATCGTCGGAACGTCAGAGGCTTTCAGGGACACCACAATGTTATCGTAGTCGAGGTCGTTCAAAATTTGGATGTGCTTTGCAGCCGAGGCCACCATGGTTTCGGCGGTCCGGCCCAAATCCTCTAGCAGCCCCTTTTCTATCGACCCCGAGTTCACGCCGATGCGGATGGGAATCTCTCGTTCCTTGGCCGCCTCAACCACCTTTTCCACACGCTCGCGGCTTCCGATGTTTCCCGGGTTGAGCCGGAGTTTGTCCACACCCTGCCGAATGACCTCCAAGGCCAGTCGGTAGTCAAAATGAATGTCAGCCACCACGGGGATCGGCGAATGCTTGACAATTTCGCCCACCGCTTGAGCCGCTTCCATATCCGGGACTGCCACGCGGACAATTTCACAGCCCACGTCAACGTAGCGGACGATTTCGTCTACGGTGCTCTTTACGTCTCGAGTGTCGGACTTTGTCATGCCTTGCACGCGCACCGGCGCATTGCCGCCAATGACCACGTCGCGCACTCTCACAGCTTTTGTCATCCTGCACCCCTCATCAACTTGAACGTCATCTTCGTTCCGAATTGGGCGATGCCCCCACGCTCCCAGGGGCTGGAATATTCCGGTCCCATTACCCCCATCTTAGCATCCCGGTTGCCGATACACTAGAGCTAGCCCAGATGGAGGTAATGGACGATGTCGTGGTAGGTCACAAAGACGACGAATACCAGCAGAAACGCCATCCCCACCAAATGAATCATGCTCTCACGCTCCGGATCCATGGCTCGCCGACGTACCCCCTCGAGTGCCAGAAGCCAGAGCTTGCTGCCGTCCAGGACCGGCACCGGGAGGATGTTGAAGAGTCCCAGGTTGGCGGAGAGAATGGCCGCTAGGAAGATGAGGCTGGCAAATCCCTGATGGGCCGCCTGCCCGATGGTCACCGCAATGCCAACCGGCCCCATCACATCGAAGCGGGTTCGGCCGGTGACCAACAGAAACAACTGGGAGAACCAGGCGCCAGTCAGTTGGACGGTTTGCACGACGCCGGTCTTAATGGACTTCCACAGCCCTAAGTGGACAATCACCGTTTTCAGTTGGATCCCGATTAAATATTGTTTTGGGTTGAGGCTGGTGTCGAGCTTCGCCTTCAGGTGGAAAACCCGATGGACGTGTCCGCGCACGACGGACACCCGCATCGTTTGCTTGGCATGCGTGGCGATGGCATGTTGCAACGCGGTGCCGCTGGTGATGGCATGCCCGTCGATGGCCACAATCCGATCTCCCGCCCGAAGTCCGGCCGCGGCCGCCGGGTAATGCGGCATCACATGCGAAATGGTGGTGGTGCCGTAGGCCATGCCAATGGGGCCAAACAGGAGGGCAAATAGGAGAAAGGCCAGAACCATATTCATGACGGGGCCGGCGAAAATAACCAGGAAACGTTGCCACAACGGCCGATTGGGGTATTCATTGGGATCGCTCGAACGCTCCCCATCCATTCCGGCCAGCCGCACGTATCCCCCAAGGGGAATGAGCCGCACCGAATAGTCGGTTTCTCCGAAGTGGAGCCCAATCAAGCGCGGACCGAATCCCAGCGAATATTCATCAACCTGCATGCCGAAGGACTTGGCGACCAAGAAGTGGCCCAGCTCGTGAACCGCCACCAACACGCCAAATACCACAATCCACGCAATAATCGTAACCATACGGTTCCCCCTTAGTCTGCCGGAGCCGCGATCGCCTTGGCCGCTTGGCGCCGCGCCCAAGCATCCGTCTCCAAGACTTGTTCCAATTCTTCTAGTGTTCCCTCGGGCGAAAACGCGTTCAAAACGCCCTCTACAATCTCTGCAATTCGGAGAAAAGGGATGCGGCGAGCCAAAAACGCCTCTACAGCCACCTCATTGGCAGCGTTCAACACCGCTGGATAGAGTCCACCCGCCCGGCCGGCCTCACGTGCCACCCGCAACAACGGAAACCGCACGACATCGGGCTCGAAAAATTCCAGTGTGCGTCCTGCCCACTCAAAACCCGGAACATCGAGCGGCCACCGCTCAGGCCAGGCCAAGGCAACCGCTATTGGGACCCGCATATCAGGATGCCCACATTGGGCCAGCGTGGCCCCGTCCTGAAACTCCACCATGGAATGCACCACGCTGCCGGGGTGTATGACCACGTCGATGGCATCATAGGGGACTTGAAAGAGCTGGTGCGCCTCAATCACCTCGAGGCCCTTATTCATGAGGGTCGCCGAATCGACGGTGATTTTCGGACCCATCGACCAGTTGGGATGGCGCAACGCGTCTTCCACCGTCACGGATCGCATCGCCTCAAGAGATGTTTCCCGAAACGGCCCCCCGGAACACGTGAGGATGATGCGCCGCACCGGTTGAGGAAGCGCCATGCACTGAAAGATGGCGGAATGCTCACTATCGACCGGCACAATCTCCGCGCCGTGAGCCTCCGCCGTTCGCCTCACCAAGTCTCCTGCCGCCACCATAGTCTCCTTGTTGGCGAGCATCACCCGCATTCCCCGCTTCAGGCCGATGAGGGTGGGCCGCAGTCCAGCAAATCCGCTCATCGCAGCCAACAGGTGGGTCGCCGGCGCCGCGTCCAAGGCCTCCAACATGGCCTCATATCCCGCCACGATGGCCGGTCCCGCCACACCGCTGGTCTCGGCCCTGAGACGCTCGGCGGCCTCCACCTCCGTCAGCGCCACCCAGGAGGCTCCCATGGCCTTTCCCATGCGCCATAGCCGCTCACCCTGACGATGCGCCACCAATCCCTCGACCTGGATGCGCTCGCGATGCTCTTCCCAGACCCGAAACGCGCTTTCTCCGATGGATCCGGTCGCGCCCAATATCACCAGCTTCAATCCGGACATCCTCCTTCAGCCCGCTGTTGAATCGCGCATCACCTGACGAATGGCGTTCAGCATCACGGCCGTAATTGGCCCAACGACCACCCCGGCCCCCCCAAACAAACGAATGCCGATATATAAAGAAAATAATACCACGAGTGGGTGAAGACCGGTGCCCTGGCCCACCAGTCGCGGCTCAATCAGCTGGCGAATCACCGCCACCCCGGCCAGCACCATCATAAGATGAATCGCCATCGGCACGTGCCCCGTAAGGGCGGCTCCCGCGGCCCACGGCACCAAGAGCACTGTCGGCCCCATGAAGGGAACCATGTCCAAGAGACCCGCCGTGAGACCAATGAGGACGGCATAGGGAGCACGCATCAGAAGCAATCCCCCGGTCGTGGCCAACCCGGTGAGGGAGACTAGGGTGAATTCCGCCCGGAGATATCCCCAAAGCCCACCCCTCATGACCGTGGTCAGCCGCCCCATGCGATGACGCAACGCCGGCGGGGCGAGACGCTTGGCGACGGCCAGCACCTCCTGGTAGTCGCGCAAGATGAAAAAGGCGGCAATCGCCGCAATCAGCATCACCAGAGCCATTTCCGGAAGCGTCATCAACACATGCCCGATACTCTTGGCGAGAGCGCCCAGCATTTGATACATCGAGCGCAGCTCATTGGACAAGGAGCCGCCCCGCAGGCCAAAGTGGCTGCGCAGACGGTTCCATTGCTGAATAAAGTGCGTCACCTGGAGCGGACGCGCCCGCAGGTAGCCGGGCATGCGATGGCTGATCTCCACCAATTCTGCTGCCAGCAGCGTGAGGATGGCGCCGCAGAGCACGCCCAGCCCCAACAGCATCCCGCCCAAGGCCACCACCACCGCGCCCACCCGGCCAATCCCCCAAGCTTCCATGCGCTCCACCACGGGAAGCACCATGGCGGCAAGCGCCATCGCCAAGACGAACGGCAGCACATACGATGCCAGCCAGCGCCAAAACACATAGGACGCCAGCACCAATAGGGACCATTGCAGCAGTTGATGCCAATAGCGGGCGGGTTCCAGTTCGCTCACCTCAGAGCTAACTTATGCCCAAGCCTTTCAATAAATAATAGGCAAATGGCAAGGCCAACAGCGCTGAGTCGAACCGGTCCAGGATGCCCCCATGGCCTGGCAGGATGCCGCCGGAATCCTTGACGCCCACATAGCGTTTGAATTGGGATTCCAGCAAGTCCCCCACCACCCCAATCGCGGCCACCACCACCGCAAATATGCCCCCTTGATACCAAGCTAGATGAATGAAGGGGGCAATCAGCATGCCGATGACGAGGGCGGACAGTCCGCCGCCCAGTGTGCCCTCCCAAGTCTTGCCTGGGCTGACATGGACCATCAGCTTGTGGCGACCGAACTTTCGGCCGACGAAAAAGGCCATCGCATCGGTCACCCAAATCAGCACAAAGAAGACAAAGACGAGCCGCCGTCCCCCGGTCAGTTCGCGCAGGGCCACGAGGAAGGTGAACAACAGACCAACGTAGAGGCTCGCCCAGGTTGTGGTCAACGCCCCCTCAAAGCTGAAGGCCTCCCGCCCCAGCACCACCGCCCCGACGACGATGAGCAAGAGCCCAGCCAAAAGGCCCCACGCCAATGGCCAATGAAAGGCCTGGCATGCCAACAGCGCCCACACCCAAAAGACCCCCATGCGGGCAAAAAATGTCATGCGTTTGGCCTGGAACATCTGGGCCACTTCATAAATGGCCACTGCCTCAAAAATGGCCGTTGCGATAATTAGAGGCCAGCCGCCGAGGTAAATGAGCGCCAAAAGAATGGGTACTCCAATGGCGGCTGTGATGAAACGGCGTAACAGCACCCTGATTCGCCCCTATCCTAGTCCGCCGAAACGCCGATGGCGCGTTTGGTAATCCCGAATGGCCTCATGCAGATCTTCCGTACCAAAGTCGGGCCACAGAGCCTCAGTAATGTAAATTTCCGAGTACGCCAGCTGCCACAACAGAAAATTTGAGACGCGAAATTCGCCACTCGAGCGGATGAGCAGATCCGGATCGGGCAGTCCGCCGGTGTCGAGGTAGCAGGACAAGGCCTCCTCCGTCAGTTCGGTGTCTTCCGGTGCTTCTGTATGCCAGCGATTGACTGCACGAAGAATTTCGTTACGAGAGCCGTAGTTCAGCGCTAAATTCAATATCATGCGTGTTTGGTCGCGCGTTTCGTCCTTCGCCCAAGCCAGCGATTGTTGCGCGGCAGCAGGCAGTCGGCCGATATCCCCGATGGTCCGGATTTGCACTCCTTCGTCCTTCAATTCCGGTGTCTCGGACGCCAAAAACTCAACCAAGAGCGACATCAGCACATCCACTTCCCGAGATGGCCGACGCCAATTCTCCGTGGAAAAGGCATAGACGGTGAGCACCTCAATGCCAAGGCGTGCAGCCTCTTTAACAATCGGCTTCAACGCCTTGACACCCTCGCGATGCCCCAGCGTCCGGTCCAATCCGCGCTGTCGAGCCCAACGCCCATTGCCATCCATAATAATCGCGATGTGCTTAGGCAAATCATTCATTTGAATAGGCGTCTTCACTCGGTTCGACTCGGGACCTTGCACTGGCATCCTCCTCCCCGCGAAAAGGCTATGGTGTCATAATATCCTTTTCGCGCGTCTCTGCCACTCGATCAAGCTCCTTAATATATTGATCCGTCAGCCGCTGAATGTCTGTTTGGCCGCGCCGCTCCTCATCCTCTGTCAAGTCGCCGTCCTTTTGGGCCCGTTTCAACCCATCCAATCCGTCGCGGCGAACGTTGCGCACCGCCACCTTGGCTTCTTCCAGCTGTCGCTTCAACTGCTTGACCAAGTCCCGACGGCGCTCTTCCGTCAAGGCCGGCACACTCACGCGCAAAAGAGCCCCATCCACCCGAACTGAAACGCCCAAATCCGCCTTCATAATGGCCTTTTCGATGCTTCCGGAGGCCGACTTGTCAAACGGCTGCACCACCAACACCCGCGGTTCGGGTGCACTGATAGTGGCCAAGTGCTGCAACGGCGTCACCGCCCCATAGTACTCAACCGGCACTTTCTCCAGCAAAGCGGGATGCGCGCGGCCCGCGCGCATTCCTGCCAGATCGCGGATAAATGCATCGACCGATTTTTGCATGTGTTCCTCGGTGTCTTTAAGAATTTCCTTCAACATCGCGCTGCCCACCTCCGACATATGTACCGATAGACTCACCCAGCACCACTTTCAATATATTGCCATAGGTGTTCATATTAAAGACCACAATAGGGATGTTGTTGTCCATGCACAACGACGTTGCGGTGGCATCCATCACCTTCAAATTCTCTTTCAGGACGTCAAGGTATCGAATCTCATCCAGCATCCGCGCATTGGGATTGGTCCGCGGGTCGGCATCATAGACTCCCGCTTCCTTGGTCGCCTTCAGCATGACGTCGGCCTCAATCTCCGCGGCCCGGAGGGCGGCCGTGGTGTCCGTCGAGAAGTACGGGTTGCCGTTGCCGGCAGCAAAGATCACGACGCGGCCCTTCTCGAGATGGGTAATGGCGCGGCGCCGAATATAGGGCTCCGCGACCTCCTTCATCTCGATGGCTGTCTGCACGCGCACCACCACGCCATGCTTCTCCAACGCATCCATCAAGGCCAAGGCGTTGATGACGGTGGCCAGCATCCCCATGTAATCAGCGGTTGCCCGGTCCATTCCTTTGGACGACCCGGACTGTCCTCGCCAAATGTTGCCGCCTCCCACCACCACCGCAATCTCCACGCCGAAACTGAGCACTTCCTTGATTTGGCGGGCAATGCTGTCCACCACAGTCGGGTCAATGCCGAAACCGGCCGTTCCCGCCAGCGCTTCGCCGGACAGCTTCAACACCACGCGTCGATACTTCGGTTCCTGTGCCACGGACTCGCTCCTCCCTTTGCGCTCAATCAGATTTACCTAAAAGAAAAGGGCACATCGTGCCCTTTATTCCGACTGGGTTTCTTGACCGAGCTCTTCGCCCCGTTCAAATCGGACGAATCTCCGTACCTGAATCTGTTCACCCAGCCGGGCAATGTGCTCCTTAATCAACTGGTCGATTGTCATGTCCGGATTCTTGACATAGGGTTGTTCCATCAAGCAAATCTCTTTGAAGTACTTGTCAATCCGACCCGCCACCATTTTTTCCACAATCGCCGCGGGTTTGCCCTCGTTCTGGGCCTGCGCGCTCAACACGCTTTTTTCATGCTCCACCAAGCTCTCTGGCACTTCTTCACGCCGCACATAGAGAGGACGGGCCGCAGCAATGTGCATGGCCACGTCGTGGGCCAATGCGCGAAAGTCATTGGTGTTCGCAACGAAATCCGTCTCGCAGTTAATCTCCAGCAAGACGCCGATGCGCCCTTGGGAATGTATGTAGCTCTCCACCAAACCTTCTGTCGCGCTCCGGCCTGCCTTCTTCGCCGCGGCCGCCAAGCCCCGTTCGCGAAGAATGTCGACAGCGCGGTCCATGTTGCCTTGGGCCTCTTCCAAAGCCTTCTTGCATTCCATCATCCCGGCCCCCGTACGTTCGCGGAGCGCCTTGACATCCTGTGCCGAAATCACAGAAATCCTCCTCGTAAGGAAGGCGACCTTGCGGTCGCCTTCGTCATCTACTCTAAGGCGTGTTTATTGAACAGCCTCTTCAACTTCCTCTGGGGTCAAGGTCTCGCCTTGACGTCCCTCAGTCAGAGCGTCTGCCATCTTGGCGGTCAAGAGACGCACCGCCCGAATGGCATCGTCATTGCCCGGAATGACGTAGTCGATTTCGTCCGGATCACAGTTGGTGTCCACAATGCCGACAATCGGAATGCCCAACTTGCGGGCCTCGGTCACAGCAATGTGTTCCTTGCGGGGATCCACCACAAACAGCGCCTGGGGCAACTCGCGCATCCCTTCGATTCCGCCCAAATATTTCTCGAGTTTTTCCTTTTGCCGGGTCAACGAGCTAACTTCCTTCTTCGGAAGTCGCTCCCATTGGCCGGAGGCCTCCTGCTCCTTCAATTCGGCGAGACGCTTCACACGCCGCTTGATGGTGTCGAAGTTGGTCAGCATGCCTCCCAGCCAACGCTGGTTGACAAAATAGTCGCCCGACCGCTGCGCTTCCTCAGCGACCGCTTCCTGGGCCTGCTTCTTGGTGCCGACAAAGAGAACCTTGCCGCCATCCATGCCGACTTGGCGGATAAAGTTATAGGCGTCATCCACTTTGCGCACGGTTTTCTGCAAGTCGATGATGTAAATCCCATTGCGCTCCGTAAAAATGTACGGCTTCATCTTAGGGTTCCAGCGACGAGTCTGGTGGCCAAAGTGCACACCAGCCTCCAACAGCTGCTTCATGGACACAACTGACATTCTAATCCTCCTGGTTAGCCTCCGCAGTTCGACATCTTCACCAGGGTTGAACTGCGTGCTAGATTTGGCGATCTTTGGCTCCTAGATAGCCGAAGGTAGTATAGCACACCCAAGTCTGCGCCATCAAGGAATGTCTGCGCTAAGCTTGCAGTTGGACCGTCACCGGCACGGGAATCCGCCAAACGTCGACCCATAGGTGAAGCTTGACCGGCTGCGCTAACAGCTCACGAATCAATCTCGGGTTCATCACTTGGGCCGGGTTGAAGCGATGGCGGAAATAATCGGCTAAACTCGCTTGCAGCGCCGTATCCACTTGGGACGCAACCTGATTCCGCACGTCGGGCGGGAGTGCGATCCGAATCCCTCCAATGTTGATGGTCAGTTGCTTCACCAGTCCCTTCACCTCTTGGCGCAGGATGGGCTCTACACTTTTCAACAAGGGCCCTTGCACCTGAGGCCATTCCCGCTGCAGGTGAACCGACAAGGTGCGCGCCATGCTGTCCGCCTGGCTGTGAGGCAATGTAATGGTCAACCCTACACCATAGACCAATAGCGCTTCAATCGCCAACAACGCCATTGCCCCGACCGCCGCGTGGATAAGCCCCCGCGACCCACCATTGGTCGTCGCTTCCACCCCCTGCCGTGGACTGCCAGTATGATTCGTAAACCTTCTTCTCATAATATGCCCGTACAGCGACCGACGCGTGTCGATTTATTCCGCAAAGGAGGGAAAACATGAACATGCACCGAACACCATGGTTGCTTGCGGCCGGAGTGGCGTCCTTATGGCTGGCCGGGTGCGGAGCAACCCCCGCGCCCCAGCCCAAGGCCAACGTCAACTCGTCAAAGTCCAACAAGGCTCCGAAGACCACCACCAAAACGGCCGACAAAGCCAAGTCACTCAAAGTGATTGCCTTTTACGACCAAACCATGTCGGCCGTACCACCCGACCCCTTTTCGTTGGTCAAGGCACATCCTGGCTTGGTGGATTATCTTTCACCGTTTTGGTACGAGGTTTCCTCAACGGGCAGCATCATCGCGAAGCCAGAAGGCAATGCCCCAACCTTGGCCGCGCAAGACCACCTGCCGCTGATGCCGCTCTTCAACAACGCTGGAGCCGGGGACGTTTTTCTGAAGTCGGCCGCGACGCGAGCGGTCGCGATCCGAAACATTGTCAGCACGGTGACCGCACACCATTATCCCGCGATCAATATCGATTTTCAGGGATTGAAGAGCTCCGATCGAACAGATCTAACTGCCTTCATGGACTCCCTGTCGAAGGCGATGCCGAAAAGCGACATCATCTCCATGTCGGTCGTGCCCCTCACGTCAGGAAACGGCCAAAGCTCGGCTTATGACTACACGGCACTCGACAAGGTGGTCGGCGCGATGGTCCTCATGGCTTATGATTTCCACGGCGATGGGACGCCTCCCGGACCCGTCAGCCCCTACGCCTGGGTGCAGAAATCCATCACCACGGCGCTTCACGCAGGCATCCAACCGTCCAAGCTCTACTTAGGCATCGCGAACTATGGCTATTTGTGGACCAACGGCTCCACCAAGGCGACAACCATTCCGTTAAAGGTGATGCACCAGCACAAATACGGGGTGTACAAGTGGAGTCCGACCTACAAGGAGGCCTATGACATCTATACGTCGGGCGGGGTAAGCCACGTCCTGTGGTTCGTGAGCGACCGAGCGGCCGTCGACCGGATCGACTTGGCGAAGAAAGACCATTTGGGCGGCGTCGCCTTCTGGCGGATTGGCTATGAGGACGCCAAATGGTGGAATGCCGTATCCGGCGCACTCAAGGGGAGCAGCTCCCCGAGCGGAACGGCCGCCTCGCGCTCGCCGGTCTCGCCCCAGTACGTGAAGCGCACCGGAAAGAAAGCACGAAAGACCGTCATAGCGCCGGCCAAGAAAGCGGTCAAAACCACCACCCACAAGGCGAACAACGCCAAGAACCAAGCCACAAAGAAAAAGTAGCCGGAAAAACCGGCTGCTTTTTCATACGATGGGCAACTCAATGCGGCGCCGAGGAGCGGGTGGAGAGACCGGCTTTCCAACCTGCTGGCCGGAGAGGTAAAAGGTCTTGGCCCCGGTAATGCGCACCGGCACGAAGCGATCGATGAGATCTTCCGCGGGCTCGCGGTCAATCAAGACCACTTTGTTGCTGTGGGTCCGACAGGCCCATACCCGGTCGTTCTTTTTGCTGATCCCTTCCACCAACACTAGCTCTTCCTTGCCAATCAACGCCTGATTCGCTTCCCAGCTAATTTGATATTGAAGCTCCATCAGTCGGTTCAACCGATCCTTCTTCACCGGATTCGGAACCGGGTCCCGGCCCTCCCAACGCGCCGCCGGCGTTTTCTCGCGCGGCGAGTAAATGAAGGTGAAGGCCGCATCATAGCGCACCTGCCGCACCAGGTCGAGCGTCTCCAAGAAGTCTTGCTCGGTTTCCCCGGGAAAGCCGACAATGATGTCTGTGGTCAAGGAGGCGTCGGGAATCCTGTCTTTCACCCGGGCGATCAAGTCCAGGTAGGACTCCTTGGTATACTTCCGATTCATTCGCTTCAAAATGGGGTTGGACCCCGCTTGCACCGGCAGGTGCACATGATGGGTGATTTTCTGGGACGCACCAATCACATCAATCAACTTCTGGCTGAAGTCCCGGGGATGCGAGGTGGTGTACCGCAGCCACCGAACGCCATCAATTTTCTCCAACTCCACCAGCAAATCCGCCAAATCCTTCGCCGGGGTGAGGTCGTGACCATAGGAGTTCACGTTCTGTCCCAGCACGGTAATGTCTTGGTATCCCTCTTGCGCCAATGCGGACACCTCGGCCACGATGGGATCGATCTCGCGGGACCGCTCCTTGCCGCGCGTGAAGGGCACAATGCAATAGGTGCAGAACTTGTCGCATCCGTAAATGATATTGACGAAGGCGCGCACCCCGTCCTTGCGATGGGATGGGAGATGCTCCACCACCTCCCCAGCGCTCTGCCAGACGTCAATCACCATTTCGTCCGATGCCTCAGCCTGCTCCAGCAACTCGGGCAACTGATGGAGATTGTGTGTGCCAAACACCAAGTCCACCTGCGGCGCATGCTTGGTTAGCCAGGCAATGGTGCCGGGCTCCTGAGCCATGCATCCGGCCACCGCCAACGTCAAATTGGGCTTCTCGTCCTTAAGCTGGCGCAACTGTCCGATGTATCCAAAGGCGTGCTCCTCGGCACTGCCCCGAACTGCACAGGTATTAATGACAATCAAATCCGCCTCTCGGTCGGTCAAGGAGGGCTGATAACCCATTTGGTCCAGTTGACCCGCCATGATCTCCGAGTCTCGCTCATTCATTTGACACCCGTAAGTCTTGATAAAGTAGCGGGGCTGTGACATCTCGCGCCTCCTTCTCGAAAAATCGTCATATCATTTTACCATCTTCGAGACCTACGCCGCATTACGGTTTTTGGCAAGAGAGGGCACTTACGCTTGAATTGCCGCATCCAGCATGTGAAAGGCTTGCTCTGATCCCCGCAGCACCAATTCGGCCTCCTGTCCCAAGTCCGCCTGCTCCACCACCACAAATTCACGCCAGATGACCTTCCACGCCTCTTGATTGCTCCACTTCACCCGCACCCGTTCTTCGCGCCGACGACTCCGGAGCGCCATCGACACCCGCTCCAACAAATCGTCCAACCCCCACCCTGCCAGCGCTGAGACCGCCACCCCATCCTCAAACCGCGGCACTCCCGCAGCGGCGGCCCGGTCACACTGGCTATAGACGCGCAACCTTGGCGTCTTACCCGCCTCGAGCGCACGGCAGGTCTCGTCGATGACCGCTAGCTGCTCCCCAACTGAGACCGGAAAATCCGGGTCAGCGCTCACCACTTCAAGTATCAGGTCCGCGTCGCGCACCTCGTCAAGCGTCGACCGAAAGGCGGCCACCAGCTCGTGGGGAAGTCTGTCGACAAAACCCACCGTGTCACTGACCAGCACCGGGCCAAACTCCGGAACCACCATGCGCCGAACCGTCGGATCCAATGTGACGAAGAGCGCATTGTCCGCTGCCTGTGGACGCCGCGTGAGCACACTGTACAATGTGGACTTTCCGACGTTGGTGTAGCCAACCAAAGTCACTTGGGGCAACTCCGTGCGGCGCCGCCTGAGACGGCGCTCACGCCGCTGCCGTTCCATGGTCTCCAGTTCCTGGTTGAGTTCGTGGATACGGCGTCGTATCCGGCGCCGATCCAGCTCCAGGTAAGTCTCGCCGGGGCCGCGGGTTCCGATGCCGCCCCCAGGACGGGAAAACGCGCGCATGCCGCGCAGCCGGGGCTCTAAATACTGGTACTGCGCTAGTTCCACCTGCAGACGCCCCTCGCGCGATGTGGCGCGTCTGGCGAAAATATCGAGGATGATCTGCGTCCGGTCAACCACCCGGGCACGAGGACCCAAGGCGTTCTGCACCACCAGCAGTTGACTAGGCTTTACCTCGTGGTCAAACACCACCAAGTCTGCTGGGAGGGCTTCCACAGTCTGGGCGAGCTGCTCCAACGCGCCACGGCCCAAACCCGCCTCGGGCTCCTCCCGCGCTTGGGTCATCGACCCCACTACATTGGCTCCTGCCGCCTCCACCAGGCCCTTCAGTTCCTCAAGCCCGTGATCCACACGATCCTTGGACGTACCCTTCCGATAGACGGAGACCGTTACTGCCCTTTCCATGCTGCTCCTCGCTTTGCTTCAATCGCATTGACGTGCGCCCAAGCCGACGCATCGGTGGGATTTAGGCTCACCGCCTGCCGAAAGTTCTGCAGTGCGTCACTGGCGTCGCCCAGCGCCAAGTTGGCCCGACCCGCATCGTTGTAACTCTGCCACCACCCCGGCTGCACCTCTTCCGCATCCGTAAAATAGGTCAAGGCATCGCTGGCATCGCCTTCCGACAACAGCACGCGGCCCATCAAATCCAAGGTGGGTCCCTCTTCGCCCGCCGCCAACAAGGCGGTTTGACCATCCTTCCACGCGGTGCGATAGGCGTGCTGCGAGACCGCCAGGAACCCGAGCCCATCCCATGCTTTCCACGCGCCCGGGTTCACGTGCAACGCCCTTTGGTAGGCGAGCGCCGCCTGGCGGGGCTGTCCCACCCGTGCTTCCGCTTGTCCCAAGATGACCCAGTCGACTGCGTTGCGCGGCGCGAGGGAGCACGCGTCCTTCAAAGCGGCAATGGCGCCTGACGTCTCCCCAGCCATGAGGAAGAGGCCGCCCAAGCGCACATAACCGGGCGCATAGCGCGGATCCTGGCTCAACGCCACTTCCTCGCTATTAATGGCCTGATCCAGATTTTGGGTCAGCGCGTGATAATGCAGTTCAACCGCCTGTTGGTATTGGGCCGTGGAAGGCGGCGCTCCCGCCACGGCCGATGGGGACAGCAAATATTGGTTCGTTCCGCATCCGGCGAGCAACACCACGGGAAGCGCCAACCCGACGGTCTTCGCCCGTCCAGGGAGAGCTCTCATGCAGGCCATCCGAGAAGCCTCCGCACGCCCGGATCCCGAAGGCAGGCGTGCATGCCGTCCGCTAGATGATAGCCCATCCATTCCTCAGCGCTTACCCAGGCCACCTCCACCAGGTCGGAGCTTGCGCTCGCCGTCCAGTTTTCCGCGGACATCCAATAGTCGACCAGCACAAAATGCGACTCTTCGGTAATGAGTTCACCAAGATAGGCGACCGACACAGGCTCGGCCCAGATTCCGGTCTCCTCATAAAATTCCCGTTGCGCGCCCTTCACCAGTGATTCGCCCCATTCGAGGCTTCCGCCCGGAAATGCCCAAGTGCCGGCGCCGGGCTCCTTGCCCCGCCGTCCCAGCAAAACCCGGCCGTCGCCACGCTGCAAAATTCCCGCAACCGCGACCCTAGGACTCTTCGCTGCTGGCTGCGGCATCATATACGGTCAGTTCCCAGTCCTCGTCGAACTGGCGCAATCCAAAAATCAGACCACGGTCCTTCAACGACTGATTTAAAAAGGTCACCACCTGATACGGAGTCAGGCCTTCAAACCGGCGCTGCGCAATCGTTGTCAACTTGCCATGTTGAGCGGATAACTTCATGGGTTCCACCTCGATCTATTCTTCCCTCCATTATAGCAAGCTTTTGACCAAACGAGCACGCTGACCATCATCGCCGAAACTGTGGCCTCTTGGCCCTTTTATTGGTCATGCTTCCTGGCCTAGGGAAACGCCCGCAAGCACAAGCGCTCCGCGCCTTTCAACGCCTCAGACCGATTGCCTCACGTGCCACATTCATGCATCGTTGCGCATCCGGTTACAAACTTTGTAGCAACTCCTAACATCCCCTGTTCAACCCCTAGACATACTAACCTTGTCACCAAAAAGGAGGTGCACCTAGTATGGCGCAGTGGACAAAAGGGCCGTCTGTACTTTCAAACCAAGTGCGCGACAAGTTCAAATATGAAATTGCCAGCGATCTTGGCATTCTGGACGAAATCGAACAGAAGGGCTGGGCAGACATGCCAACCCGGCAACTGGGGCGCATCGGGGGCAAGATTGGCGGCAACATGGTCAAAGTGATGATTAAGCACGCGGAAGAGTCGCTTGCCCAAGGTGACACGCTGGAATAATATCGGGAGATTTGGCCCACACTAAATGACGAAGACGGTAGTCCGTCTTCGTCATTCTTCATCCCGTCCTACCACCGCTCCGTGATGACCCGCTTTTCCGTATAAAATTCCAGGCCGTCTCGGCCGGTGGCATGCAGATCGCCGTAAAAGGATTCCTTCCAACCAGAGAACGGAAACCAGGCCACCGGAGCAGCCACGCCAATGTTGATGCCGAGCATCCCGGCCTGAATGTGATCGCGGAAGTAACGCGCGGCTCCGCCGCTTTGCGTATAGAGCGATGCGGTATTTCCAAAACGGGATCGATTGGCCAGATGAACGGCCTCTTCCAACGACTTGGCGCGAATGATGGAGAGAACCGGCCCAAAAATTTCCTCTTGGGCAATCACCATGTCTGGTGAAACCTGATCAAAGAGCGTCGGACCCACGAAATAGCCTCGCTCCGGCACTCCCGCGCGACCGTCCCGGATTAGGCGAGCCCCTGCAGCTGCACCAGCCTCGATAAAGGAGAGCACGCGCTGGCGGTGGGCGTCTCGAATGACCGGGCCCATTTGGCTTCGCGGGTCGGTTCCCGGGCCAAGCACCAATTGGTCGCCTTGGGCGTGCAATCGATCAATAAGGACATCCGCCACCGGCCCTACGGCCACGACCACCGATGCCGCCAAGCACCGTTGGCCAGCCGCGCCGTACGCCGATCCCATCAACGCATCCACCGTCGCCTCAAGATTCGCGTCCGGCAGCACAATATGATAGTTCTTGGCGCCGCCAAGCGCCTGCACGCGCTTTCCGTGGCGTGCCGCGGTTTCATACACATACTTGGCCACTGGTTGTGATCCCACAAACGAGATGGCCCGCACCCTCGGGTCTTCCAGAAGGCCGTCCACGACCGGCTTTCCCCCGTTGACAATATTCAACACGCCAGCCGGAGCCCCCGCCTCGGCCAGCAGCTCGGCCAGCATCATGGCCGTCATCGGGGTCCTTTCCGAAGGCTTGAGCACAAAGGTATTGCCCGAGACCACCGCCAACGGCACCATCCACAACGGGATCATCGCCGGGAAGTTGTAGGGCGTGATGCCACCAACAACACCGAGTGGAGCCCGCACCATCGTGGTGTCCACGCCGTGCGCCACTTCCGTCAAGATTTCCCCTTTCAAGAGATTGGGGGCGCCGGCCGCCAGCTCCACCACTTCGATGCCACGCCCCACTTCTTGATAGGCGTCCTGAAGGGTTTTTCCATTTTCCCGCGCTACGTTTGCTGCCAATTCCTGACGGTGCCGCTCCAAGAGCTCGCGGTAGCGAAAAAACAACCGGGCGCGCTCGAGAACCGGCGTGGCCGACCACTCAGGAAACGCCGACGCGGCCGCCCGAATGGCCGCCTCCAGGGCGGTGCCGTCATCCAGTGTCACCTCCGCCAAGACCTCTTCGGTCGAAGGATTGTAGATCGGCGTTGTCTCGGTGAAGTCCCGGGGGACCTCCCGGCGGTTATCAATCCAATGGGGCCACAGAGTCATCCAATGTCACCTCAACCTCTCCTCAGAATCAATTCGGGATCCGAACCCGGGTCGGCTTCACGCCATCTAGTTCTGGATGCCGCTCCGCCATGTCTTTCAGGGTCTCTTTCATCGCCTGCAACGCCTGGTCGACCTCGCTCCGCGTCACCGTCATGGGCGGCGCGATGCGAATGGTGTTCGCCAAGAGTCCGCCTTTCCCCACTAACAGATCATGGGTGCGCGTTCCCTCCAGAAACTCCACCGCCAAATCAGGCGCTGGCGCCTTGTCATGACGGACAAATTCTACCCCCTGCATCAGCCCGCGTCCGCGGACGTCCCCCATGACAGGAAACGCGTCAGCCAACTCTTCCAGTCCCGCCCTCAAATACTGTCCCAACTCCTGCGATCGCCTCGTCAAATCCTCTTCTTCCATAACTGTCAAGGTGGCAAGCGCCGCGCGCATGGTGAGAGGATTGCCTCCAAAGGTGGAAATGGTGGGCCCCTGGTAGCGCGCGGCAATGTCTGAACGCGTGACAGTGGCTCCAATCGGAAGACCGTTGGCCAATCCCTTGGCAAAGGTCATGAAGTCTGGGACAACCCCCGAGTGGTCAATCCCAAAGGGCTTTCCTGTCCGTCCAAACCCTGTCTGCACCTCATCGTCGATAAAGAGGGCACCATAACGGCGCGCGGTCTGCACGGTTTCATATAGGAACGCCGCTGGCGGCGTAATGAACCCGCCCACGCCTTGGATGGGCTCGGCAATGTAGGCCGCCGGTTGCCCCGTAGTGGACGTCTTGATAAACTCCTCAAAGTCTTTCGCGCATTCAAGCCCACAGGAACTCGGCTCCTTGCCAAATGGGCAGCGATAGCAATAGGCGTTGTGCGCGTGGCGCACCGGCGCCCCAAGCCCTCCTGTTCCCAATTTCCAAGGGGCCTGACCGGTAAGGCCCATAGCAAGATGCGAGCGGCCCGAATAGCTGTGCCTCAGCGCAATCACCTCTTGCCGACCGGTCGCCAACTGGGCCATGGTGATAGCGGTTTCGTTGGCTTCCGTTCCGCTCGTGGTGAAAAAGCTGGTGTCCAGGCCGTCCGGTGTCCAAGCCGCCAGTCGCTCAGCCAATTCCACCATGGGCGGGCTGATGTACAGAGTGGAGGTGTGCACCACTTTATGGAGTTGGTCGGTGACGGCCTCCGTGACGCGAGGATGCGCATGGCCTATCGACACGGTCAGTATTCCGCCGAAAAAGTCCAAGTACCGATGGCCGTCTTCCGTCTCCACATAGCGCCCTTCTCCTCGTTCCACAACCAGAGGCGACTCGTAATAGGGCTGCACCCCAGGAGCCAGCGAAGACCGTTGCCGGCTGTTCCACGTGCTCATAGCATCGCTCCTTTGCTGATAGACGGTCGGCTGCGAAAACCAGAAGACCGTTTTGCGCCCATCATAACGCCCGCGATGCGCCACAGCGAGCGACAGAATGTATAATATCTTTAGAAAAGTTGTAGACAGTCTGGCAAGGAGCGCGGAACATCATCCATGCTGACCATTAAGGACATCCTAACGCGGCCTTTATTCCAATCAGCCCGCTTGGTGGCCGGCGAAGAAGGCCAGGTACGGGCGGTAAAATGGGTCCATATCGGAGAGATTCCTCACCTGTCCCAGTTCCTCAAAGGCGGCGAACTGGTGCTGAGCACGGGTGTTGGGCTCGCGGATGCCTCCTTGCGCCGCACATTCATCGAGGGGCTGATTCAGGCTGGCGCAGCCGGATTGGTGCTGGAACTGGGCTCGTATTTCAGCGACCCGCCGGAGGACCTGCTCTTCCTAGCCGCTCAAAAAGCATTCCCAGTTATTGTCTTTCCACATGCGGTCCGATTTCTGGATCTCTCCTATGAAATCAACACCCTCATCATCAGTGAGCATCACCACGTGCTGGAGGAACTGGAATCGCTGTCGCTCCGCATCCGTCAGGTGCTGCTCAACACCGAGGGACCCGAGGCGCTGGTCCGCACCCTCTATGGCGTCACCCGGGAACCCATCTGGTATCGTCGACGATTTGCCGACCAAGAAGACCTTGTCTGGGGCGAGTGGACCAACCGCCCCCCTGTCGCCGAGAGCCCGGCGCTGCATCCCACCGTCGAACAGCACCAGGGCTCTTGGTGGGTGCGGCAAAGCGTCATGGTATTTGACAACCCGGTTGGCGACCTGTACGTCGAAATCGAGAGCCCCATATTGGAGGAACGTCTCTATCTGGCGCTGGACCGGGTCGCGGCGGCGCTGGCCCAGGACTTCATCCGAGAAGAAACCCTGCAGAAGTCCCAACGCCGAGAAGAGGCGGTGATGCTCCAATCCCTGTTCTTTCAGGAACCGCTGTCGCCTGCCGTGCTGCGGCGATTCGACTCCCGCTATGGCTTAAACGGCGCCCATCGATATCGTGTCGGCATGACGGCCCCCAGCACCTACGCACGCCTGCGCCACACCCTTCAGACGCCCCTTCTGGCGCTGGAGGAATCTGACCGCACCCTCTTGATTCTCCTGGCTCGACCGCCTGCGATTGACCATGAATTGCAGCGCATCGAGGAGGCATTGCGGACCGCAAACGCTGGCGAAAGCGTCGGATGGTCCCGCCTCCACGCCGAAAGCCGCACCATTCGTGAGGCGCTTCTTGAGGCCCACGGCGCTTGGATGGTGAGCCGCCTTCGCGGTCAGCCCCGAAGTCTGTGCTACGATGCCTTGGGCATCTATCGGTGGGTGCTGGCCACCGAACGCTCCCAACTGCACGGTCTCCTGATCGAACCGGAGCTACGGACCGTGCTCCTCATGCCAAGAGCCGCACGCGACAATCTCTTGGATACGCTGGAGGTGGTGGTTTCCGGCGCATCCAAATCGGAGGCGGCGAACCAACTGGGCATCCATCGTCAAACGCTCTACACCCGGCTAAAGCGCCTCGAATCCCTTCTTGGCGCCGACTTTTTGAGTCCGCATCGCAGGACCGCCATTCACGCCGCCATTTTGGCGCTGCGATTCCTGGAATCCGCACCGGAAGACCGTCGCGCCCCCCCCTCGTGACCCGCCCTATCCGTTCGGCTCAACCACCCGCACCAAACCAGTCCTGACATCGTAGACCGCCCCGATCAAGCGCACGGAATCAGGAATCCAGGGCGTCTCGCGAAGCCGTCCCAAGTCTTCCCTCAAGGCCGTCTCCAAATCATTCATCGGCCGGAAATCCAATGGCGGCAGGCTGCCAACCGCCGTGCTGCAAAGATCCTCCGGTTGCAAACCCAGGACGCCGCAATCGGTATGCGGTATGAGAATGACCGTATCGGTGGCGAGCGCCTGCTGCGAAATCACCAATGAGCGAATGACATCGTCAGTCACGCGCGCCCCGGCATTCCGGATGACATGCACTTCGCCCAAGTGAAGTCCGAAGAGTGCCAAGGGATCAATCCGCACGTCCATGCAAGTGACCAAGACCACTCCGAGAGACGGAACCGATGAATCGGGAAACGACGGGTGCTCGGACACATAACGCCGATTGGCTTCCCACAGCGTTTGCAACGACTCCATGAGTCACACCTCCTGAAAGGTTCTTAGCTTTCCCCAACTCCCGGCCCTCGCGCCAGTCCTTGCTGATTTTATCCACACCGCGCACAGCGCAACCCATCGCTCCGATCTTGGCATTCCCATCCCATGGGCAAAATGTCGAACGTCCGACTTCTCTGATGATATGCACAAAACGAGAAGGAACTTTGACTCTGGGTCGCGAAGCATCCATGGCGACGACGCGACATCTTGCCCTACCCAAGGAGGCTACAGCTTTGAAGGACTTATCATATTGCCGTCACGAGTTCCCCAGTCTGGCGCGCCTCGGTCCCGATGGCAGCCCGCTTGTCTATTTGGATGGCCCGGGAGGCAGTCAGGTACCCGCTTCCGTCATTACCGCAATCGCCGACTACTACACCCGGCGCAACAGCAATACCCACGGGCAGTTCATCACCAGCCGGGAAAGCGACGCCATGATCTGGAGCGCCCGCGCACACATGGCGTCGCTATTGGGCGCTTCAGACCCTTCAACCATCAGCTTCGGCCAAAACATGACCACGCTGAACTTCCTTTTGAGCCAGGCCATCGGACGCACCTTGAGTCCTGGTGATGAAATCATCGTGACCGACTTGGACCACGACTCCAACGTCGCCCCGTGGCTGGCTCTGGAAGATCGTGGACTGGTGGTTCGCCACGCGCCGGTTCTGCCGACGGCGGAACTTGATATGGAAGCATTTCACAACCTCATTTCCACAAAGACGCGGGTCATTGCTGTCGGATGGGCTTCCAACGCGGTGGGCACGGTCAATCCCTTGCCTACCATCCGTCAATGGGCGGCCGAGGCGGGAGCCCTCATGGTGGTGGACGCCGTGCATTGGGCGCCCCATGGCCTTATCGACGTCGAGCAGCTCAAGCCCGACTTCCTGCTGTGTTCCACCTACAAGTTCTTTGGACCGCACGTGGGAGTGCTCTATGCGAAGCCTGGACTTTTGGAATCCTTGCCCACCCTGCGGGTTCGCCCGCAAAGTGAATCAGCGCCCGAACGCATGGAAACCGGCACATTGAACCATGCCGCATTGGCAGGCGTGATTGCTGCCGTGGAATTCATTGCCTCTTTGGGCGATGAGCCGGCATCGGACCTGCGCTCGCAGATTCGGCAAGCCCTGACGCACATCTATCATTATGAGCACGAACTGGCATCCAAGCTGTATCGGGGACTCTTGGCCATGCCGGGGGTGAAGCTTTATGGACCGCCCGTGGGCGCTCAGGACCGCGCCCCAACCATTAGTTTCACGATTGCCGGACAATCGTCCGAAGCGGTGGCCCAAGCACTTGGCGAACAAGGGATTCTCGCCTGGGACGGCGACTTCTATGCCATGACTCTGGTCGATCGCTTAGGGATCAGAAATCAAGGCGGGCTTCTCCGGTTGGGACTCGCGCCCTACAACACCTCTGGCGAGATCGAGCGCACGCTGGCGGCAGTTGAGGTGATTGCCCATGGAATCTAGCGCCCCTCCCCCGCTCGCGGTGATCGCCGGCGGCACCTCGGGCATCGGATTCAGCGTTGCGGCGCGCCTGATGCAAGACGGATACGACGTGCTCATCACCGGCCGCAACACCAGCCGTGGCGAGGAAGCATCGCGAAAGCTCAAGGCCCTCCATGCGGAGGGCGAGGCGGCCTTCCTCGCGTTGGAAAGCTCCGACTGGCATGCGTACGGACGCTTGGTCGACGCCCTTGCCTCCCGCCCCGTCTCCACCGTCGTGGCCTCCGCCGCCTTTGGCATGCAGGCTCATGTTATCGATACACCCACCGAGGCCTTTCACGAAATGCTCGCAGTGAATGTCGCCGCCCCCCTGCACTTGGTCAAAACGCTGCGGCCTCATCTGTCATCCCATGCCAGCATCATTCTCATTTCTTCGGATGCGGGCATTGACGGGGAGCAGGCCCTCGGCGCGTACTCCGTCACCAAGGCGGCGGTCAATATGCTGGGGCGGATGCTGGCGTTGGACTTGGCGCCGGAGGGGGTTCGCGTCAATGTGGTCTGCCCAGGAGATACCGTTCCGGGTATGCGCTACTTGCTGCGGCCCGGAGAAACTGAGCGCTCGCGGGAAGATTACCTGGCTTGGCCCATTCCTCCGCGCGGAAGATTGGGAAAGCCTGAGGATACGGCGGAATTTGTGGCCTTTCTGGCCTCGCCAAAGGCGGACTTCATGGTTGGGACGGTAACATTGGTCGACGGCGGTTCGCGTGCCGGCCGGCCCGATGCGCCCCAAGCCGCTAGGTGGGGGTAAAGACGGTCTTGATGGCCTCGCTTCGCCGTCCTAGGACCGTCGCCAACGCTTGTCGATAGTTCTTGAGCGCATATTGATGGGTCACCAACGCTTCCAGGGGCTGCCGCATCACGCTGAACAAGGAGAGAATGGCGCGAAAGGTGTCGACCCCCGCCTCGCCATATCCGTATGAGCCCACCACGCGCAAGTGGCGAGACCATACGGGCGTCCAATCAAGCCGGACCGACCCCACTCCCCCCAGCATCAGCATCTGCCCGTCTGGCTTCAGCCATACCGACGCCTCGGTTACAGCCGAGGCGTTTCCTGCCGCCACCACCACCACGTCAAATCCGCGCGGAAAGTAGGGCGGATACCCCGGCAATGTAGGCCAGGACTCCCCCAGCACGGGCAGCAGCGCAGGATGGCGCGGGTTGGCGTCGGCCACCCTTTTAGCTCCCATTCGCATGGCCATGCGCGCTTGATGGGGGTATTTGGCCAGAGCTACGATGTCGGTGGCAGGGTACAGTTCCGAGATCAGCGCCACGGCCAACAGCCCTATCGTCCCCGCGCCAATCACCAGCACATCCTTGACGGATTGCCACTCCACTCGGCGCAGTCCCGTCAGCACAATCGCCGCCGGCTCCGTCAGCACTGCACGCGCATCCGGCATGTCATCGGGTACGGCAACCAACTGCTCCTCCGGCGCCCACAAACGATCGCCCCATCCGCCAGGGAGACGCGCATGGTAACCCAGCATCAAACCGGGCCCCAATGCGGGATCTGTCCGTCGGAGGCAGTCATCCGCCAGCCCCATGGCGCACATTTGGCACGGAGGCAGCCGCCGCGCACCGCAGCTCAGGGAAGGTTCCACCACGACCCGGGTGCCCGACGCTTCCGCGACAATCTCATGGCCCAGCACCGCCGGAAACGAGGTTAGAGGCCGGAGATAGGGAGAAGACTGTCCTTTCATTAGCGTCATGTCAGAGCCGCATATGCCGCTCATGCGAGGCTTGAGGGTCACCCACCCGGCCGGTAGCGCTTCGGGCTCGGCGATGGATTGCAGCGACAAAGCGGCAAGGTGTGCGCTCGTTTTGGGTATGGCCCGCTGCACAGCCATGCGGCCCCAATTGACGTGAAAATACAGTCCCTGCCCCGTATCCGCCATGTCGCACCCCCTTGATGCCTCGACTGTTTCTCTGAACCCTTCGAGAGGCTCTTTGCGTTCGCACGCAATATTTGTATCATACAACCATGGAGGTCGCGGGATATGAAAATAAGCCTAAAAGGAACCACCATCTATTACGAATCCTTCGGAGACGGGCCGCACACCGTTCTCTTCTTTCACGGCTGGGGCATGAACGGCGAAAGCTGGCGTCCCTTGCTGAGCCGATTTCCCTTGGCTGGACACCGTCTTGTGGTGCCGGACCTCAGAGGATTTGGCCGCTCGGAAAAGCCGGTTTCCGGCTATCACATTGACGATTACATGCGCGATGCGGTACGTCTCTTGAGAGCGCTCAATATTCCCCGAGCCGATGTTGTCGGCCATTCCTTCGGGGGCACTGGGGCCCTCTATCTGGCAGCGCGGATCCCCCACCTAGTGCGGCGAGTAGCCGTGATTGACACCATCGCCGGCGCGAAGAACACGTCCATCGACCCACGCGTCCGCACCCAGTTTGAACGCATCCGCAATCTAGTGCAAAAGGTTGGCGATACCGCCCTTCCCACGTTGATGATGAGGATTTGGCGCCAATCGTTTTTGACCCAGCCTTCCGACGCGATGGCAGCACTTCAGCAATCGGCCGCGGAGAGCTCGATGCGCCACGCGCTCTTGGGAACGCTCAACACCATTTTGACGACCGACATTTCAGAATGGATGACGCGACTGCGTGTGCCGGCCCTCATCATTCGGGGGTCCGACGATCCGGTGCTGCATGGCGGGCCAGATGGCCTGGAGGCCGCACGCACCGCTTCTCGCGTCACCATCGCCAACACCGGCCACTATCCTCACCTCGAAGACCCCGACGCTGTCTCGCGCCACCTAATCGCGTTTTTTGGCGCCGGGACGCCGTCTTTCGCGTTGTAACGCTGGGGACTCCGCTCAGTCGTGCGGCGGACTCTCAGGCGCGTTTTCTGAATCAACATTTCGGTAGCGCTCACGAGGCGTCCAGCAATGAAACTTCCAGGCCGGCTGGGTTTGATATCCGAGACGCGAGCAAATATAGGTCTGGGGCCCCTCATGCCGGATCCAGACGCAGGTCGCGCAAAAATGAACATCCCTGCCGCGATAGTCTGCCATGAGCCCTCGCCCCCCTTCGACAATCCCAATACACCGGTCGGCGCTGCTGGAGCCTCCACTTATGGCTCCACCGGCCCGACGCATGCTGGCCTCATTGTAGCGAGTTTCCCGGCGCAGAGCGAAACAAACTCGAGAATTACACCAAAATCTCTATTTGTTTAGTCATAACTTAACGTATTTTATGTTACACTCAACTTATAAGGGAGGAATTGCGGATGGCCGCCTATATCAGCACCTGTCCCAGTTGTCGACATGCGTTGGACGTGACCGAATTGACCTGCCCGCATTGCCACATTCAAATCCGTGGGCGCTTCGAGGGTCATCCAAGCCTTAGCTTGACCGATGATCAACTGAGCTTTCTCCGGCTATTCGTCCTCAGCCGCGGCAATCTGCGCGAGATCGAGCGCATTTTGGGAATTTCCTACCCCACCGTGCGCAACAAGCTGGACGACTTAGTCGATGCCTTCCAAGAAACCGAGGGACCAAAGCCAGACATCGCAGAGCCTACCGACCGACGGGCCATTCTTGAGGACGTCGCAGCTGGCCGCATGCCCCTCAATGATGCGCTGGCGCGTCTCAACAAGCTGGGTCCCGCCCGAGTCACAAAGGAGGAACCGTAGAATGACCGACGGCATCGAGGTTAAGATCAAGCGCGGCTCACTCACGTTGGAGCCCACCACCGACGAGCTGGCGATCCAGAGCGACCCGCCGCTTACCCCAACCTACCGCGGATCTACCGCCATCATCGATACGGAACGCATGGGAGGCGAGTTTCATGTCACCCTCCGTGTGCCCGCCAGCGTCCGGACAATGGAGGCCAACATCGGCCGCGGGCCTTGCCGCGCCCAGGGACTGAACATCCATGACATGGACCTTAATGTCGGCCTAGGGCCCCTCACGTTGAGCGATTGCGGCGGCACCTGGGATGTGAACGTGGGCAAAGGCGATGCCGTTATCCAATCCAGCCGAGGCACATTCGACATCAATGTCGGCATGGGTCAATGCCGATTGAAAGGCGTCTTTGGCACCGTCGATGTCAACGCCGGACTCGGTCAAGTGGTTGGCGAAGAGTGTGACGGGACGTTCGACGTCAACGCCGGCAAAGGCAACGTGGAATGGACCGCGAGCCGGGGCCGGGTCGAAATCAATGCCGGATTGGGAGATGTTCGAGTCCTGAACGGCGCGGGCCGAAATCTGGAGGTCAACGCGGGACTGGGCAAGGTCTTCGTCACGGATGGGCACTGGGAGGATGCCGACATTTCTATTGGCATTGGCGACGCTACAATCCATGCCGGCGTTCAGAACTTGGCTGTATCAGTGAAGACGCGCGGCACCATTGACGTCTCCATTCCGGATACCCAAGGCGCCCGCGTGGAGGCCAGCACCGGCCACGGCCGCATCATCTCCCACCTTGACCTCATTCCCGTGGGGCATTCTGGTCCCCAACGGGGAGAACGCTTGGTCGGGATGGTGGGTGACGGCGCCGGTCGCCTCACCTTGGAAACGCGGCGCGGCGACATCATTGTGGCCCAGCACATTGACGGCCAACCAGAGACCCCGTCCGACGCCCACCCGGGTTCATTCCGGGAAGCCCATCGGCTCTTGATTCTGGAACAACTGCAGCAGGGCCGGCTGACCGTTGATGAAGCCGAAGCGCTGTTGTCCGGATTGGATGCCTCCCAAGACTAACCGTAGTCATATACTGGGGGAGATCCCGAAAGAGGAGCCACGCACGGGAGACGGCGGGCCGTCTCCCGCCGTCGTTCCCACCCCCTTAGCTGGTCACCATTTCTCCGCCGTTGGGGTGCAGCACCTGGCCCGTCATGTACGAAGCATCGTCCGACGCCAGAAACACGTAGCTGGGCGCCACTTCCTCGGGTTGCCCCGGTCTCCCCATAGGCGTTGTGCTGCCAAAGGTATGCACCGTATCTGCCGTGAATGTGGATGGAATCAAAGGGGTCCATATGGGTCCTGGCGCCACCGCATTGACGCGGATGCCCTTGGACACCAGGTTGAGCGCTAGGCTGCGGGTAAAGGCGACGATGGCGCCTTTCGATGCCGAGTAGTCCAACAGTTCCTTGTTGCCATGGTATGCCGTGACTGAAGCGGTGTTCACAATCGCGGCACCCTTCTTGAGATGAGGCAAGGCCGCCTGGGTCAAGTAGAACATGCCGAAAAAGTTGGTGTCAAAGGTTCGCTTCAACTGGGCTTCGCTGATGTCCTCCAATGACTTTTGGGGATGTTGCTCGCCGGCGTTGTTGACGAGTATGTCGAGACCGCCGAAACGGTCCACCACCTTCCTGATGGCCGTTTGACAAAACCCCCGTTCCCCAATGTCTCCTCGGATCAGGAGGCATTGCCGGCCTTCCTGCTCGACGAGCTTTTGGCTGTCCTGGGCGTCATGATCCTCATTCAGGTAGACAATTGCAACGTCCGCGCCCTCCTTGGCGAATAAGCTGGCAACGGCCCGGCCTATGCCGCTATCCCCGCCGGTAATCACAGCCTTCTTGCCCGCCAGTTTGCCCGATCCGCGATAGTGGTGGTCCACCTCCTTGGGATGCGGCTGCATGGCTTCTTCAAGACCTGGTTGGCGGGATTGATGTTGCGCTGGCATCGTGGGGGACTTGGTTGATGATGGCATGATACTCCTCCTCATAACGCGGGGTTTGTGGGATCATCGGTAGTGTGTCCCGCCCGCACCGCCAGCACCCGTTCGCCGGCGGAAAAAGCCCTTGCCAAAACCTGTCATGAGGCCGGCCGGCTCCACCGACCCGCCCTAGGGCATAGACGTTTTTTGGCCAAGCTGTTACGCTCTCGGAGAATACACCTCT
This sequence comes from Bacillota bacterium, assembly GCA_021820485.1. Taxonomy (GTDB): domain Bacteria; phylum Bacillota; class Sulfobacillia; order Sulfobacillales; family Sulfobacillaceae; genus Sulfobacillus_B. The sequence goes on along the minus strand of JAKADO010000027.1, from coordinate 3,348 downwards.
CGGAGAAGGGACAGGATGACAGGATGCGCATCTTGATTTCAGTCGATATGGAAGGCATTGCCGGAGTCACTGGTCGCGAGGAAATCATGCGTGGACACCATGACTATGAACGCTTTCGTCATCTCATGACAGCCGAAGCCAATGCCGCCATTGCCGGGGCTTTCGACGGCGGAGCCGATTCCGTGGTTGTCAATGACTCGCACGGCGGCATGCGAAATCTTTTGTACGAAGAGCTGGACCCCAGAGCCGAACTAATTTCCGGCCACAACAAGGTCCTGACCATGGTCGAAGGCGGCCAGGACACTCAGGGGGCCCTGTTCATCGGATATCACGCCCGCGCCGGCACCGGCGGCGCCGTGATGGACCACACCATTTCCGGCGCCCAGGTCCACAATTGGTTCTTGAACGGCACGCCCGTCAGCGAGGCGGAAATCAACGCGGCGCTCTTGGGTCATTACGGGGTTCCGGTGCTCCTCGTGAGCGGCGATGACAAAATCGCCCGCGAGGTCAATGAACGGCTGCCGGGCGTGGCTACGGCCATTGTCAAGCATGGCATGGATCACAGGGCCGCCCGTGCACTTCCGCGATCCGTCGTACTTCAGCGATTGCACGATGCAAGCCAAGAAGCAGTCTCGACCATCGCCCGGGCACCCATCCACCGCGTCCCCGGTCCTGTCACATTCCGGCTTGAGTTCACCCGCAGCTTTTACGCCGAGGTCGCGTCGCTGATGCCGAGTGTGGTTCGGCTCGATGGACGCACCATCGAGGTGACCGGACAGGACATTGTCGAAGCCTGGCGCTGGGCGTCCAGTGCCCTGAGGCTGGGATCCACCGGCGACAATTAGCGAGAGCCGCGAGCAACACGTGCTCACATAGACTTAGATCGGGCTGGTCAACTCATGAAACCGGAAGCACCCGGTCACATGATCCATGACCAGCCCAATGGCTTGAAGATAGCTGTAGCAGATGGTAGGACCCACAAATCCAAACCCACGCTTCACCAAATCGCGGCTCATTGCCTGAGCCAGCGCATCGGTGGCGGGCACCTGCCGCTCCGATTCATAGCGATGCACGATGACCTGCTGTTCGGTCCATTGATAAAGATATTGGTCAAATCCTCCAAACTCGTCTTCCACGGCCAGGAAATGCCGCGCGTTGCGAAGATGGCTGGCGATTTTGGCGCGGTTGTGGATGAGCCCCGGAAATCCCAAAAGCCGCTCGACTTCCCCCTCATCCCACCGGGATACGATGTCCGGGTCAAATCCCGCAAGAGCATCCCGGTAGGCGTCGCGACGCTTCAGCACCGTGAGCCACGACAGGCCAGCCTGCGCCCCTTCCAGCACGAGAAACTCGTACAAACGCCCCCGGTCACGAGTCACCACCCCCCACTCCTCATCGTGATAGCTTTGCAGCAACGGATGGTTCTGGGCCCAAGCACAGCGCTCCGGCATGGTCATCCTCCTTTGAGCACCATTATGCCAGATGGGGACTGATGCTGACGACCAAGGCCCCCGGATTTCGGGACGCGAGAGTGTTCCTGATCCGAGATAACAGCCGCACCCTCCGCTCTTCTCTTTCTTCCCCTTTTTCACGCAATTCCTGCATAGCGTTGACCCTCCTGCCCATTCCCGGGATAATCAATTAGGCACCATGCCCACTTTCTCGGTTGAACATTCCGTTCATAAGGAGACAGGCGCATGATTACGGTCAGGGATTGTCTCGAGCTGGAGGAATTGCGGGACGCGGAGTTGGTTGCGGGGCACTCGGGATTGGAGCATCCGGTACGCATCGCCCACGTCATCGACGAGCCCGACGTGGCCTTATGGACGGCGCCCGATGTGGTGGTGCTCACCACGGGACACAACCAACCCGGCACCGAACGCTTTTGGAGGGAGATGATACCGGCGTTGGCCGGGCAACGCGTGGCCGCCTTGTTTGTGGCCCTAGGCCGGTATATTGACGCCATCCCGGACGAAGCCCGGGCGATGGCTGACGCCCACGCTCTCCCACTCATCACGCTCCCCTGGTCACTGCCCTTCGTAACTGTCACCCAAGCCATTCACCGCCTCATCGTCGAAGACAACCGCGACACCTGGGCCAAAGTCTCCGAACTCCAAATCCGGGTGACGGAAGCGGCCATCCGCGCAGAGTCGGTTGACCACCTGCTCTTGACCTTCTCCGAACTCCTCGACCGACCTGTGCAGCTCGCGACCCGGGGCACTCGTTCAGACCCCCCAGCATATGGCGTAACGCTGGGGTCGCCGGAACTTCGCTCCTGGCAATTGGTCATCGGCCCACCCGCTCTGACCTCTCCCGAGCAGATTGTCGCCCGTCAGATGGCCGGTGTCTTAGCCGTCTACCTTCTCCAGCAGAAACTGGCCCGCCAGACCGAATTTGAGATCCGTTCCGCCATGCTGGACCGGGTGGTGCAAGGGCAATGGCGCGATGACGCCATTCAGCGGCAACGCATTCGTTTCCTGGGATTTCACGCCGATCGTCCCCACCAACTGCTGCTGTTGGCCTTGCCCGACGTGCTGCGACTCGACCCTGACATTACCCAACGCTATGATGAAGCCCGCGACTGGCTCCTCCAGGTGATAGACACAGAAGACCGACTCATGAGCGTCACGGCTCAGGGACTGGTGCTGCTGGTGGGCGGGGGCATGGCTCGCCAGGCGCCACTGACTTATCGTTTGGCCCCATTTTTTGAGCGCTTTCCGCAAACCACGGGACTTGTCAGCGGGCCGCTCATGCTCAGCGACATTCCGCCCATCCACCAAACCATGGTCAAGATGCTGCCCCTGCTTCAACCAGGTCGGCTGCACAGTCTCCATGAGGCCCTCTTTCCGGCCCTCATCGCAGAGTTGCCGGAAGACCTGATGCGCACGTTTGTCGACGCCACGTGGGGTCGCATTCGCGACCCGGTTCTCTTCGATACATTGAAGTCCTATGTGCTCTCTAGCGGCCGTCGAGGGGAGGCGGCGAAGCAATTGGGCGTGCACCGAAACACCATCGCCAACCGCATTGAGCAAATCGAGGCCTTGTTGGGACGGGTTCTGGATGGGCCGTTTCTCACCCAGTTGGACTTGGCCTATCGATGGATGCTGACACGGACCGGATGAGATCCTTTCTGCCCCAGCCCAGGCAGCATTCGTCTATAATGTCTTCATCGGTCAGGAGGATGATGCATGCTGGTCTTTCAGAATCTGGAGCGTCAGGCCCATCTAGACGGCGTTGAGGCCACTGTCGTAGGCATCGTGGTGCCCAACGGTGATGCCATATTGCTCTTGAAACGGCGCGCGGATGACTTTCTGCCCAATGTCTGGGAGATTCCTGGCGGACACCTGG
>JAKADO010000107.1 GCA_021820485.1 Bacillota bacterium | reverse complement strand
TGGGCATTGTCACGGAGCTCAGATTGGTTTCCTGAATGCCGTTGCCATTGTAGTAGTCAAGGGTGGCGGGGCCGGAAACCGAAATCACCGCCGTGCCGCCATCGCCAATCCCGGTCGACCCATTCATGGGGATCTGGTTTTGGTCGGCCACCACCGGCGCAATTTGAATCGCGTCATTGTTGGCCAACACGCTGGGCAGCGGCGCCAACGAAAAGAGCCCGCCAGGAGATTCGCTCGGGGGCGCTGTCACCTGAGCCACCATGTCATAGGTGGGCTGCGGTGCCGTCAGGGTAATCTTCGCGGCATTGCCGGTTTCCAGACTGCCATGGGGAAGAATCGGCACCACGCTCGCGGTGTCCCCCACAACTCCCGAGAAGAGGCCGTCGGTGATGTTGGTGCCGGGGTAGAGCTCAGCCACATTGATGGTGGCGACGCCGTTCTTGGCGGTAAACCAAAACGGGTTCTTCGGGGTGTCATTCGCGGTATTCGCATTGTTGGCGCCTAGGGGCACAATGGAAAGGCCGCCGGTGAACTGGTTCGGCGTCACGATGACACCAACAGTGCCATTGTAGTTCGACACCACATTGCCGCTGGAGTCCAACACCGTGGCCGTGATGGTCTCCGACGCCGAGCCGTCCGCTGCCAGCGTCGAGGTCGACGGCGTCAACTGCACCGAGGCCGGGTCACCAAAGACGTTGACCCAGTCCACCTTGGCCAGCGAGAACTGGGCATCCTGCGGCGCGTTCAGGTCCTTGGCATATACCACCACCTGATATTTGCCGGAGGCGGGAGGATGGAAAGTGTAGGTTGTCGACGCAGTGTAATCGCCGTTCGCCTGCCAGTTGTATCCGCCCTTGCCATTGGGCGTTCCCACCCAGTACTGGTAGACTGGGTCGGTGAGATTCGTGGATTGCGCCGTCACTGTAACCGCACCGTTGGGCGCGGCATCCTTGCCATTGGTCGAGATGGTCAGGGTGCTGCCCACGTTGACAAACTGATTCGACATGGTGCTCTCCGAACTGACGGGCATCTTTTGATTGGCGGTCTTGGCATAGGCCACCACTTCGTAGCTGCCATTCTGAAGGGCTGGCAAGGAGAAGTGGTCGCTCTTCGACCAGTTCATGCCATGCCAGTTGCCGTGCACTCCTTGATACCAGAACTGGTACCAGACTGGGCCGGCACTCGATTCCTTGGCAGTGGCCGTGAAGGACACGGTGCTGCCCACCGCCACCGTTCCCTGCTCTCCGCTGAGAGTCACCGCTGTGACCATCGGGGCTGTCTTCGCCATGGCCGACGCTGCCGGGAGCAGCGACAGCAACAGCATGGAAGACCCCACGGTGAGGGCGCTGGCCATTTTCAATCCGCGTGTTTGCATCTGAATTTATTAAACCTCCTCTTGAGTTCCAAGCTTTCTACGTCGTTGGGTTATGTGAGACCGATCCAGATCCACTCGCGGCCTCCTGCTTGTGACCCGGATCCGGGTCGACGTCATCCAGGAATTGCTCCAGGGCACGATGGACAATGGCCACCTGGCTTTGCCCGGATTCCAGCGAGTACTTCATCAATCGGTCCTTCAACTCCGGAACCAAACGGACCTGAAATGACACATAGGCCCTGGACCTCCGGTAGAAATTCTCCATAGCTAAACCACCTCTCACCTCCTGCTACGGTTCGCAGGGACGTGCGACCGGTCGCACCAAACTCCTCTGGCTAAGAGATGGCATCGCGGGTAACGGCATGGCTGCTTGCATTGATGGGGCCCATGATACCAACCTCACTTTGCCATTTCTGCATATTTTTGGTAATTCCTTCCAAAAAACCTCCACAACGCAAAATTTTTTTCCAGTAAATGGATGATCCGTTGCCGTGGAGGATGCTTGCAACAGTGCAGGCTGTTGACTGTTCTCGCACGAAACATCGTATTCGCGAACCATTCGCCGATGCCTGGCAATTCGCCCAGACGTCGTAGTCCGAATATTTTGAGGTCGTGCTGATGGGGTCTCGGGGATGATGGAGCCGCTCCACGGCATGAGGATGCGCAACCGGGAAAGGTCGCCGACGTCATAAACTGATGCAGACAGTGCGCCAAGGCCTCTCCCACAGCACAAAAAACCACCGCCCCTCGGCGGTGGTCAATGGGTCTTTCTCGGGTTGATGCTTTAGAGTTCCTGCAGTCCCTGGCCGACGACAGTCACGGCGAACACGCTCAAGGCGATGGCCACGCTAGGCGCGAAGATGAGCCAAGGGGCCTGCGAGAGGTAGTTGACGTCGGAGCTCACCATGAACCCCCAACTGGGATTGGGCGGTTGCAGCCCCAAACCCAAATATGCCAGCGAGGCTTCGAGAATGATGGCATTGCCGATGCTGAGGGTGGCCAGCACCAACGCGGGCTGTATGACGGAGGGCAAGATGTGGCGCAGCATGATCCGCGCATGGCCAGCCCCCGCTCCCCGCGCCGCCTCAATGAAGGGCAGTTCCCGCACCGTGAGCACCTTGGATCGCACCACCCGCGCAAATTGCGGGGAAAACACCACGGCGATGGCAATGATGGCGTTCAGAAGCCCCTGTCCAAAGATGAACGCCAAGGCCATGGCCAGCACCAAGGGCGGCAGCACCAGCACCGCGTCAATAATCCGCATCAGCACTTCATCAAGCACTGTTCCCTTGGCGTATCCAGCCACCAGGCCAATCACCGAACCCGCGATGAGCGCCATCAAGACCGCCCCGAGGCTGGCCAGAATGGAGGAATCGGTGCCGTAGATGATGCGGCTCAGCACATCGCGCCCCAGTGAGTCGGTCCCCAGCAGGTGCGCCATGGAGGGATGCGCCAAAGCATCCGAAAAATTGGTGGCATTGGCTCCATACGGCGCAATCCAGTGCGCGCCCACCCCCACCACGGCAATCACCACAATCAGGGCCAGCCCTACAATATTGCCGGGACGCCGGAAAAACCGCCGCACCTGACGCGACCGGATGCCCGTTTCGGGTCGGGCGTCGGCTATTTGCTCTTCCATGCTGAGCGCCATGCAGATCCCCCTATCGATACGAAATCCGTGGGTCAATCACGGCATAGACCAGTTCCACCAAGAGGTTCACTACGATAACCATGAAAGCCATGGCCAGCACGCATCCCTGCACCACCGGATAGTCCTTGTTGAAGATGCCGGTGACCAAGAGATTGCCCATGCCGGGGATGGAGAAGATGTTTTCGATAATGACAACGCCCCCCATGAGGAGGCCCAGTTGGGTGCCCAAAAAGGTAATCATCGGGATTAAGGCATTTTTGAATGTCCACTTCCACATGATGCGCCCCTCCGAGGAGCCCATCATGCGCATGGTGCGAATGTGATCGCTCATGGCCACAGCCCGCACTTCCGTACGCAGGATGCGCATCAGCGGCCCCGACAGGCCGAACGCCAGCGTCAGGCCCGGGACCAAATAGGCCAAGGGGCTAATCCAGACCGCGGTGCCGGTATGGGCAATCCCCGCGATTTGGAGCCAATGCAGCCGATAGGTGAACACATAGATGAGCAGCAGCGCAATGACGAATCCGGGCAGCACCACCCCGACGGTCGCTAGATACAGCGAAATGCGGTCCCACAGGCGGCCGTGGTAAAAGCCGGCAAAGAGGCCTGCGGGAACGCCAATCAGGATGGAAAGCGCCATCGCCACCAGCGAGAGTTCAATCGTGCGCGGCAGGCTCTGGAAAATCAATTGTAACACTGGGACCTGATAAATCATGGACGTGCCCAGGTTCCCCTGGATGAGCTGTCCAAGCCAGTCGAGATACTGCTGCCAAATGGGCAGGTTCAAGTGCAGTTGCTGATCCAGCATCTTCACGTCGCTCGGGCTGGCTTGAACACCTAAAATCACCACAGCGGGATTGCCTGGCACCAGATGCACCAGACTGAAGACGATGGTCGCCACGAGAAAGGCTGTGGGAATGCTCAGCAGCACCCGCCTGATCAGATATTGAGCCATCTCCTCATCCTCCCGCTTTCGGTCAGTCTATTTTACGGATACGCGGCCGAGGTACAGGTACTCGGTCGGGAAGGTCACAAAGCCATGGACGTTGTTGCCCACGCCAATCAACACTGCCGGGTTGACGAAGTCGATAATCGGCAGGTCCTGATTCATCAACTGGGCGATTTGCCGGTAGTCCTGCGCCCGCTTGCTCTGGTTCGGCGTCGCCAGCGCCGCATTGAGGAGGCTGTTCACGGTTGGGTTGTCGTACCCGTTCTTCACCACGTCCGCGGTCGAGTCGTCAAAGATGTAGGTCGAGGTGTTGGGATCAAGCGTGCCGCTCATGTTGACGAAGTCCGCCTGATAGTTGCCCGAGTTCAAGTTGGTCAAATAGGTGGATGTGTCGAGCAGCTGAATGTGCATGGTGATGCCCACCTTGGCCAGCTGTGACTGCAGAATCTGGGTCAACTGGATGTACTCGTTGGTGTTCTGCGCCTGCACGGTGAACGTGAAGCCACTCGGGTTTCCGGCCGCTTGGAGCTCCTTCTTGGCCAGCGTCGGGCTGTAGGGCGTTTTCAACGCAGCGTCGTAAGCCCACGATGAGGGCGAGATTTGGCTGTTGGCGATAGCCCCAGTGCCGTTGAAGACCAGCTTCCGGATGACCGACTTGTCAATGGCATATTGCAGCGCCCGACGGTTGTGCACGTTCTTAAGCGGCCCCTGCGTCACGTTGATGTTCATGCCGTACCAGCCCAAGCCGGGCACGTCGTCCACATGCGCGGCCGAGGACTGCACCTGGCCCAACTGGCTCGGGTCCAGCACGTCCGCAATCTGCACCTGTCCGTTGTCCAGCGCATCCACCAGCGTGGTCGCGGAGAGGATGGGATCGAACACTACCTTGTTCAAGTAGGGCTCGCCCGCCTTGAAGTAATGGGAGTTCTTCACCAAGGTGATGGCGCCGTTGGGCACCCAGCTCTGGAATGCGAACGGCCCCGCGCCCACCGGGTGGGTGCCAAACGCCTTTCCTTCCTTCTGGATGGCCGTTGGCGAGGCGATCATGCCCACCGGGCCGGTCAAGCTGTCCATGAAGGGCGCAAACGCCTGCTTAAAGGTCACCGTGAGCTGATATGGGCTGTTGACCGTGATGCTCTGCACCGGACCGATGTTGCCCGCTTCGGGAGAAGCGGTGGCCGGGTTCAGGATGCGCTCCCAGTTGTACTTGACGGCCGCTGCGTTGAATGGCGTGCCGTCTGTGAACTTGACGCCCTGGCGCAGCGTGATGACATATTGGAGCCCGTTTGCGCTCACCGACACGTTGGTCGCCAAGTTGGGAACAATCTTCCCGCTCTTGTTGATCTGCAGCAGGGTCCCATAGATGTTGTCCATGATTTGCTGGTCCAAGGCGGTGTGGGACAGCGCCGGATCCAGCGTCTCCGCCGTGGTGTAGGTCCCCACGGTCAGCGTGCCGCCGGAGGCGGGGCTGCTGCTGGTCGGGGTGCTGCTTCCCGATCCGTTCGAGGTGGTGCTGGTCGAGCCGCAGGCCGCCAGTGTTCCCGCCGCCAGAAGGCTCATGATGCCGGCCGCGACAGCTTTTTTCGTCATGCTTTTTCTCTCCTTCTAGTCAATCCCATGTTCAATGCTTATTGCCACTGAGGAGCCAGCGGAAGCTGGCTTCGTTTCTGCACCACATCGCCAGCCTTGGCTTTTTGGCCGCGCAGGATGGGATGGAGCGCCAGAGCATCTGCCGCATCTTCGATGCGCATTGAGCGTGCAGCCTTGACCGTAGCCTCCTCAAACCGCTTGGTGTCGCGAATGAGATCCCCACACGCGGTGGGAATCGCCCGCGTCAGCGGAATGGGCGTAATGCGGTCATTTTCGATGAAGGCAGCGCATTCCACGACAGCCTCCGGTGCCAAGTCGGGCATGATGCCGGCCGACGGCACATTAAGGATGGCGCGGGTGCGGCGGTCTGCCACCAACCCTTCCATCAGCCGGATGGCCACCCCTTCATAACCTTCACTGTCGAATAGGCTCTCCGGGTTCAATCCCCGCGGAAAGGCACTGCCCGTTTCATTGGCCAAATAGGAGTTGGAACGGCCGGTAATGACGGAGCCGTACAGTTCCCACGCGCTCTCGACAGAACCGTCTTGAACCAATTGGTGAAGCCGCGGAAAAAACGATGTCATGCTGTCTTCTATGAGCTCTCCTCGGCTGGGCCGGTCCTTCGTCCTCGACACCACCTCCTCTGCATGCAAGTAGAAGTAGACATATTCTGTGGGAAAGCTTTGGAATGCTTGAATCTCTTCCGCCGTAAAGAAGCTCAGCGGCCGAATCCGGCTCACCACGCGGGGAATCTCTCCCATGAGGCGCGGCAGCACATCCTCACCGTTCAGGAGAATCTTGGTGAACCACCCCAAGTGATTGAGGCCCGCCGTCTCCACCTCCAGCGACTCCACGGGCACGCCGAGATATTCGGCGAACTCCATCTGCAGGTGATAGGGCGTGTCGCAGACCCCCACAAAGCGGCGATCGCCCGCCTGATGAACCGCTTCCGTCACAATGCCGGCGGGATTGGTGAAGTTCACAATCCAGGCATTCGGCGCAATGTCTCGAATGCGGCGCACATACTCGAGCGTGACCGGAATGCTGCGGAGCGCCATGAAGAACCCGCCCGGACCCACTGTTTCCTGACCGAGCACACCCAAGTCCAAGGCACAGCGCTCATCCAGCGCCCGGGCGCGTTCGCCCCCGACCCGGTAGGTCAAAAAGATGAAGTCGGCGCCGGTCACGGCCTCTTCCATGGAGCGGCGGGGGTTCAGCACAAGGGAGCTCCCCATCTTCGCCGCCACATGGCGGGACACAGCCAAGAGCTCTTCCATCCGCTCGAAGTCGGGATCATAGAAGTCGATGGCGCGAATATGGAGCTGCGCCGCATGTCGGATGAGTCCATACACCAGCCGTGGGGTGCGGAAGGCCCCGCCGCCAATGATGGCGAGTTTCAATGGCTCTTTCATTTGATTCCCTCGCATTCCTTAAGATGCTCCTCTACGGAAGCCCAGGTGGGCGCACCAGTGCTCCCGCCCACCTCGCGCACCGCTTGCGCGGCAGCCCAAGTGGCGGCGTACAGCCGAGACTTCAGGGGAAGTCCGCGGAGCGTGCTCGCCAAATAGGTGGAGGCAAACACGTCGCCCGCCCCGGTGGCGTCCACCATGATGGCTGGCTCCGCCGGCACTTCCACAAACTCTCCCTCGACCAGCGCAGCCACCCCTTCCGCCCCTCGGGTGACAATCACTTCGGGCACGGATTCGCCCAGCACACTAAGCGCCCGGACGAATTCCGATTCGCCGGTCACCACCAGAGCCTCAGGGACGTTGCAGAATAAATACCGGGCGTAGGGGAAAAGCTGTTTCAACGCCGAAGACATGAGAAACTCCGGATGCCACGACAAGGAAAGCGCCAGCGGCACCCCCTGGGCGAACGATTCCGCCGCGACCGCGCGGGCATGCGGATGGCGCGCCGACAGGAGGGTCAATCCGACGTCGGCCTTCAGCAGGTCCCGGACGCGCTCTGTGGGATCCTTCAAGGGATGGGTGTAGGACACGATGCCCCGGTCGCCGCTCCAGTTCAGGGCCACGGCAATGTTGGTGCGCTCCGTGCGCTGCACTTCCGACGTGTCTATCCCCTCGCGCCTGAGCCGCGCCAGGAGCGTGTCGCCCAAGTCGTCCGCGCCCACGTCTGTCACCAGGGTGGTCGGAATGCCCAGCCGACTTAAGGCAATGGCACTGATGGCGTAGCCGCCCGGAGCCCAGGAGGCGTTGCCGACGTGCACTTCTTCCCCTGCTGCCGGAAGCCGGCTCATTTCCGACATGACAATGTCAATGAAGGACGGCCCCACCACCAAGGTTCCCAAATCAGCCACGCGCTTTCACCGTCCCGGGGTGCAAGATGCGCCACGCGTTGTCATACAGGATGGCTTGCAGGTCCTCGTCAGGCATGCCGTTGTACCGCGCGGCGCGAATCAGGTCTTGGACATAGCGCACCGCAAATCCACGGGGGAAGTAGCTGGAGTCGGACCCGAAAATGATGCGCTGCGGGCCGAACGTCTCATACGCTTTCTGCAAGAGACTTTCCAGCGTCAACGGGTACGGCATCCACCGGATCCATTGATTGGAGCCCGAGGTGTCCACATAGACATTCTCATGGGCCCACCCCAACTGCAGCAGGTCGCCCCAATACCCGGCGCCGAAGTGCGGAATCACAATCGGCAGCTCCGGGAAGTTGCGCGCCACCGGATCCACGGTCAACGGGCTCATGCGGGGGTGAAACACGATGCCGCCGCCGCCGCCGAGCACGCCAAAGTGAATCAAGAGCGGCACCCGGTGCTTGGCGAGCAGTTCCCAGATGGGCCAGTAGGCGCGGTCGTCGAAGGGCCGTTCCAGACGCGGGCCAAACATCTTGAACCCGCTTAGCTTGAGATCTTCGATGTCGTGGGTAATCTTGGCCACGGCGTCCGGATCATCTGGGCTGATGTGGGAGAACGAAAAGACCCGATCCGGGTTCTTCGCTTGCGCCTCTGCCATGAAATCTGATCCGGCGCCGGTGACAAACACCACGCCATCCAACTGATAGCGCTCCAATTCCTGAAGC
>JAKADO010000106.1 GCA_021820485.1 Bacillota bacterium | reverse complement strand
CGGCGTTAAGTCCGATATCGAGTCGCTGCGTCTATGCGGGAGTAGCCGAAGTCAGCGTCTATGTGGGGTCCAGGTTTCGGGGGCGCGGCATAGGTCTTCGGTTGTTGGTGGAATGCAGTGAAGCCGCGAGATTCTGGACACTGCAATTAGGCATCTTCCCGGAGAATGGCCCAGTCTGCAAATCTATCGGGCGTGTGGATTTCGCGAGGTGGGTCGACGCCAACGCATCGCACAAATGGGCGGCGTCTGGAGGGACGTCTTGCTGCTGGAGCGACGCAGCACGGTGGTTGGGGCGGACCGCCCGGCCGCGCCAGGGACGAGGGACGCTTAGGGGGACTCCGTCGACGGGGTGTGCGGGGCGTCTTGATGGATAAGGCGCCTGAACCGAGAGAAGCCCAATCCCGTGGTGAGAAAGGGAGCTAGCAATGCGGCCTCAGGGTGCCCAACCCCCGCTGTCAGGAGCATCGCGCCGGTAGCGACGACTGCGGTTTCGTGGCCGCCCAGCCGCGAATGTGGCGCGTTGGCATACCACGGCCTTTCGCCCATATGCTACATCAGGATGAGCCCTATTCAAAAAAGGATCTGCAGCCAGCCTTGTCCTTGGGGGGATTTCCCTGCTCCATTCTCCCCAACCAGAATGCATGACATATTGGCCTGTCGGAATCGACAGGCTCACATCGTTCAGTGCCGTGAGAGCCCCATATTTGAAAGTCACGCGATTCAACTGGCAACGTGCCGTTGTCACTCGCTCACACCCTGCATCATTCTAGCATGCGAGCACAGGTTGCGGAGCTAGTGGGTCACGGTCGGACCTGACCAGCGCTGCATGCCGCCGGACATGTTGTAGACATTGCGGAATCCCGCCTCTAGGAGTAGTTCCGCGGCCCTTTGCGAGCGACTGCCGGATCGGCAGACCACTACCACCGTTTTATCTTTGGGAACTTCCTTGAGACGATGGGTGAGCTGGCTCAAGGAAATATGCTTGGCGCGCGGGATATGGCCGCTGGCATATTCGCTGCTTTCACGGACGTCAATAATCAACGCCTGTCCCGACCGTGCCATGGCCGCTACACGCTCAGCCGAAAGGTGCCGAACCATACATCAACCTCCTCGAAAATACCAATGGGGGTATTTTAGCACAGCCAAGAGTGATGGGGATGAACTTCTCGCGATCGTTTGCGGGTAAAATTATGGCTAATGATTTAGCGGCCGATCGTTCTCCCACAGCGCCAAGAAACTGCGCAGGGACTGCATGCGAAGTTCGATGTCTTCCTTCCATAGCGCCAATCGCGCCCGACCGCGGGCGGTGATGCGGTAGACCCGGACCGGTGCACCGCCCGTTTCCGTGACCCACGTGGACTCAAGTGCCTGATCGGCTTCCAAGCTGCGCAAGAGACGATACACTTGGCCGTCATCGATGGTCCAACTGGTAGGCAGGATCGCTCGCAGGCGCGCAACGACTGCCCCGCCGTGCATGGGTTGCCGCGCGATCACTAAGAGGATGAAGGCCTCAAGATGCTTTCCGGTTTGATATGCCCGAATCGTCGCCACCGGTGCGCTCCTTTGATAGAAAGTCGTTGGTTATATTCTATGACACGCGGCGTGGGCGCCGTTTTCACGGGGCCGCTCTGGGTTGTGGCGGTGTGAGGGTCCAGAACCCGACAACCCCAATTGCCAGTGAGACGGCGAATGCGCCCCGAAATCCCCAATAAAACCAGAGTGGGTATTGCGGGTCCAAATGACTTGGTGTGGGACCCAAGCCATGCATCATCCAGACTACGGACAGCAAAATCGACGCCAGCGCGACTCCGACCGCTCGGCCCAAGTTTCGCTGCGTGGCAAGAAGACTGGAAGCCAGTCCGGTATCCCCGCTCCCCACCGCTCCCAACGCCGCGGCGTTGTTGGGCGAGGAGTATAATCCGGCTCCCGCTCCCACCGCGACCAAGATGGCCCAGATGCTCCAGAGCGGGGCGTGCTGGGGCAGGATAAGAAACAGACCGTCCGCCAGCATCAACAGGGAGATGCCGATCCGACCGGGCCAGAGAACCCCTGAACGGTCAAGCCACCGTCCGCCCAGAGGGGACGCAACAATCATGATGAGCGCTTGAGGCACTAAACTGACCCCAATCAGACTTACGGGCAATCGAAGTTCATACCGCAAATAAAACGGGAGCAGGAAGGAGGGAAACATCATCAGGATCCAATACGCCATGCCGGAAATCAAGTTCCGGCTGAAGGGCCGAATTCGAAACAAACGCAACGGGATAAGCGGGTGCTCCTGTTGGGATTCCCACCAAATGAATCCGTAGACTGCCGCCACGTCAAGCCCCAGAAGTCCCATTCCCCAAATTCTGTGCCAATTGGCCAGGCCAAATTGCAAGAGCGAAGTGACGGCCATAAACCAGACTGCTCCCGTCCAGTCAAGACGTTTCAAGGGCGAGTCGTTGTCTGGCGCGAAGCGTGGCAAGAACCGCCAAGACCCCCATAACCCCCAAAGCCCTATGGGAAGATTGATCCAAAAAATGCTGCGCCACCCAAACAAAGCGGTGAGCAATCCTCCCAAGGGGGGGCCTGCCAGTGTGCCGGCAGCGACTACGGATCCGATTAATCCTAGGGCTTGACCACGTTTTTCGACGGGAAACACCAGAGCAATAATCGCCATCACGTTGGCCATGATGGTGGCACCGCCCAGTGCCTGAAAGGCGCGAGCCAATACCAAGATGAAGAAGGTAGGCGCGAGCGCGCTAAACAGGGACCCGGTGATGAAAGCCGCGATTCCGACCAAAAAGACTTCGCGTCGCCCCAGAGCGTCTGCGATGCGCCCAGCGACGGGCAAAAGGCCTGTAATCACCAAGAGATAAGCCGTGATGACCCATTGCAACGTTTCAATCGAAAGCGCAAATTGATGCTGCAGCACGGGGAGCGCCACGTTGACGACGCTCGAATCGAGATTCACCATGAATGTGCCGGTCGTGGCCGCGGCGAAACTCAGCCACAGCGCACGGCCAGTCAACACCACGGCCCGTTTGGGCGCGCGGCTCGGAGTTTGACTGGCGGATGAACGCAATCACCATCGTTCCTTTCTTTTAAAGAGGGAAGGCCACTGGCTCGAAAGACGCCTAAGCTCCCGGGGCCGGGACTCTCTCACCAGGGCCCTAGTCACCGGCCTGGGTCTAACAGTAGATGCAGGGAATTAACGGCGGCTGCCAAATGCGGCCATGCGCTCCCGCACCTCATCGACCGCTTCCTGGGCCAACTCCTTGGCTCCCCCCAATGCCTGCGCCTGGATGGTGAGTTCGGCCGCTTCATCCAGGGTGGCCAGCAGTCGCGCTGTGCTAATCGGATCCTGGTGGAATACCAAAACGCCGTGATTGGCCATCATTAACGCGTACAGTCCGGGATGATTTTCCACCACGTCCACGATGGCGTTGACGGACTTTTCGGAGCCACGCGGGGCCCATGGCACAACCGGAATCGCTTCGGTTAAGCCGAAGCGCAAGAGCGGCTCATAGACCAGCGGTATCGGCTGATGGGCCACAGCAAATGCGGTGATGTGAGGGGCATGGGTGTGAATGACGGCCCCCACGCCCGGACGGGCGCGATAGACGCGGGCATGCATTTGAATGACTTCCTGCATGGTCGGGTCCATCGCTTCACCACGGGCCAACTGCCCGCTTAAATCCAAGACGGCCAAGTCGTTTTCCGTCAGATTCGCAATGGAGCCGCCGCGCGTCATGAGAATATGAGCGTCGTCCAATCGAGCCGAAAGATTGGCATGTTCCCCGCGAAACAGCATCCCGGTGCTGGCCAATAAGTGCGCGGCCTCGACGATTTGTTGGCGAATTTGGTTTTCCTGCATAGTGAGCCTCCCTTTCCAAAGTGTGCCGGGTTTGAAGCGCCTCTAGTATGCCGTTCCAATACTCACGGCAATCCGTAGACGCAGTATACTGCAATTGTCAGTATATGAGAAGTCCGGAGGGCGCTGCTGCCCCGGGAGCTTTCAGCCGTGGGTTGCTTTTCGGCGACGGTATTCGTCGTTTCAACGAAACCAGCGAGCGCATGGAGGGATAGGGATGATAAGCGTCAAACAGGCAGGGTTTTCAGTGGTCGGACTGCTCACTCTTGTCGGGGCTGCGGGATGCGGCGCCGGACAAGTTTCGGGGGGGTCTTCGGCTCCAGCGTCCGCCTCCGCTGCGCGTTCATCGCACGATGGTGTCTATGCCGTTACGGTCAATCGAACGGCCGAAATGATTGATGCAGGGCATACGGCGAGCTTTCTATTGACCGCATGGACGAAAAGTGGAAAGCCCGCAGCGCATCAACCGGTCACGTTCTACATCGGCACAATGATGCCCTTAAGCGGCATGCCTCCCGCAGAATGGCTGGCCAGCAACACATCGGCAGCCTCATCTTACATTCAAAGCTACTCCCGCGAAACCAACAGCTCGGGCCAAGCCGAGTTGGTTCTCTCGGCCCAACGCGCCGGCACCATGGAGATGGTGGGCACCAAGATCGGCGATCTGTCGAGCTACAGCCAAAGCGCCATGGCGGCGCTGGGGAGTCTCGATGCCTGGTGGACCACCCCTGCAACGTCACCCACGGCGCCAGTCGGAGACTCAGTCACGGTTCGGCCGTTTCTCACCAAAGCCTCGCGGGGTTCGGCCATCCCCATTACCGTCACGGTCGACTCACCCTCGGGCCCGGTGCCTGATGCCCGGGTGAACTTTATCCCCAAGCAGGACTCCAGCATGATGGCATCGATGTCCAACGCGGGAGGGTATACCGTGATGACCAATCAGGTGGGTCAAGCGGTCTGGCGAGCAATGGCAGGCACCGCAGCACGCAAAATTCCCATACGCATCGTGGTGACGGAAGGCGCTTCCATGACCCGAGTGGCGGGGGGAATGAACACGGAAATCGTAGTCCCATAAGGATTTGTGGATGTGAAGAACGGCGAGGAAACGTTTGAATTTTCGCTTCGCTGTTTGGTATAATTACGCCATTCCACCAGGATGGTTTCGAACTCGGTATGCATCCCTTTCGCCTGAGCAATCCACGGCGAAAGGGGGGACAGGAATTTGGCTTCACCCCCGCCAAATTCCTTTTGTGATGCCTTCAGCTCTGTTAATCGAAGACGATCCACGCATCGCCCGGCTGTTGATTTTGGAGCTGGGACGCCAAGATTGGGATATTTTATGGCAAAGATCCGGACACGACGGACTCAAGGCCATGGAATCCCGCGTAATCGATATTGTGCTGTTGGATTTGATGCTTCCTGACATCGATGGTCTTGAGGTGTGCCAACGCATCCGTCAAACCACCGATGTGCCGCTCCTGATGTTGACCGCCCGGGATGCTGTCATGGACCGGGTGCAAGGCTTAGATGCGGGGGCGGACGATTACCTAATCAAACCGTTTGCCACGACTGAACTGCTGGCACGCATGCGGGCCCTCATCCGACGACTGCGCCAAGATCCAGAGGTTAAGGAAGACTGGCTGATCGTCGGGCATGTCAGGATATCGGAGCGGCGCCATGAAGTCCGCGTGTCGGATCAACCGGTCGAACTGACCGCACGCGAGTTCGCTCTATTGCATTACTTGCTTCAAAATGCAGGCGTGGTAGTAACCCGCGACATGATTCTTGAGCGGGTCTGGGGCTGGGGCTACCGCGGATCATCCGCGGTGGTCGACGTCTATATGGGCTATTTGCGCCACAAGATTGACTGGCCTAAGGCTCGACTGGCCCTTTCCACCATTCGCGGCGTGGGGTATCTGCTCCGGGAGACGACATGATGAGAAAGGCCGGAGACCGTCGCATTTCCATCAGAGCGCGGCTGACGCGGCAGTTTGTGGCGGCGGTTCTGGCGATTGTAGTCACCTTTGCCGCCGTGACCTTGGTGGCGATTACCATGCATCTGTACCGTGACGCGGAGGTCGACGCCAGGATGATTCTCGGCAACCTGACCGCCCAGCGCAGGGAATCGACCGAGGTAATCCTGGATGCGTACAGTCGAACCACTGACCCCCGAATTTGGATTCTCCAGGGCAACCGCGTCATCAACAGTTCCCTCAATGCGCCGCCCGCTCCACCGCAGCTTTCGTACACCGGCCTTCTTTGGCAACCGGCCACCTATCAGCTTTCGCGCACCGTCGCTCAGACCACCTTTGTCATTGATTGGCCGCTGTCGTCGGATGCCGCGCTATTGCGGGAACTCTCCCTGGTGGTGTTGTTGGTGACCTTGGCAGGGATGGGCGCCGGCGTGGCGGCGGCGCGATGGACCACGCACCGGGCGTTAGCGCCAGTGAAGTCGTTGACTTTGGGCGTGCGGCGCATGCTGGACGCCGGGCGCATCATGCAGGTTCCCATGCCGTCTGGCCGCGACGAATTTTATGACCTGGCCGGATTGTTGAATCGGCTCTTGTCCGATTTGGAGGAGCGTCGCCAACGGGACCGGACGCTGTTGGCTGACGCCACCCATCATCTTCGCACGCCGATGGCGGTAATCCGTGGCAATCTGGATTTGGTTCAGGCTGGGGAGGACATCAACCCGGCGGTGCGCGACGAGTCTCTTGTCGTCATTGACCGCACGCTCGTCGACATGTCCCGCTTGGTGGATGATCTCTTGACCATGGAGCACGCCCGCAACTTGCCGACTCGGCTGGTGGTGCCGCTTGACCTGAGGGCACTCATGAGAGAGGTGGTTGAGGATGCGCGAGCCATCGCCAACGAGGGTACAACTGTGACGATGGATCAAGCTCCCGGAGGCCCCGCTTGGGGCTGGGCGTATCCGGAATTTGCGCGGCGGGCATTGTGGGCCATTATGGAAAATGCGCTCAAGTATTGCGACTCAGATCATGGTCAAATCGCCATGGCCGTCAAGCATGACTTGGATAGCGGCTATGTGGGGATTCTCGTGTCTAACAATGGCAAAGGCATTGCTGCCCACGAAATGCCGCTGATTTTCAGCCGGTTTTACCGAGGCGAGGCCGCCCGTGTTACGGAAGGGGGCACTGGTTTGGGGCTCTCCTTGGCCCGTTCCCTGATGCTGGCTCAGTCGGGCACTATCAGTATGACATCCTCGGACGGCACAACGGAGGCGACCTTGTGGTTTCGACAAGTGTCAGCCTCCCAGTCTGAACCATCTTCATTCAAAATTAATCAAAAAGCAACGTAACGTTCACCAGAATTTGAGACATTTCTTAAATAGATTGGCGACAATCGGCACGAACGGAGGGATGCGTGCTCAGTAAGGGATTGTCCTGGGGGAAACGAAGGATTAGCCACTTATAAGACAATGACGGACCAGGCGTTTTATGTGCGCCGGAACTGCGGTGCGGCTTCATTCGTCGGTCGAGATCGTATGTGGGAGGTTATTTATGGAGCAAGGCGTTATTCTGAACAGCCACCCCGATAATTATGAAGACGAAACCTGGCACGGCAGCGGGGGTACGACCCTGCGGCAGATGGTGTTCGGGATGAACGACGGGCTGGTCGCCACGGTGGGATTGGTGGCGGGACTCATTTTTGCGGGTTCTTCCAAAGGTGTGGTGGTGGGCGGCACGTTGGCCGCGATTATCGCAGCGGTTTCGTCGATGGCTTTAGGGTCCTATTTGGCCACCCAAGCAGAAGTCGGCTATCAACAGGCGCAAATCCGCCGCGAGCGCCGGGAAATCGAAGAGCAGCCGCGCGAGGAATTGAATGAGATGCGGCAAATCTATCGTGGCTACGGTCTGAGCGAGCAAGAGGTGGACATTTTTCTCTCGCACTTTCAACGCGACAAGGAACTGTGGCTTCGCCTCATGTTGCGCGACGAATTGGGCATCATCCCGGAGTCCTTTGAAAATCCATGGAAGAACGCGGGATTGATGGCGCTGGCGGTAGCCGCCGGCTCACTGCCGCCGTTATTGCCGGTATTGCTGGGCTCGAGTCCCAAGCATGTCTTTGTCTGGGTGTTGATTCTATCGGCGCTGGCGGCGTTTGGATTGGGCGGAGTGACGGCCCGCAGCACCGGTAAGCAGTGGTGGCGGTCAGGGCTCTCGTTTTTGATTGTCGCGACCATTGCGGCGGCCATCGGCATGGGTGCCGGAAGCCTCATCGCTCCGTTGATAGGATAGCACCAGGTGTTAGAAAGCCCCCAGCTGGGGGCTTTTTTGTCGAAAGAATGGGGTATCGGTTGTTAAAGAAAAGTTAATGCAATGCTAACCGACGGTTAACCGAGTTCTTAGAGGATTCTTAAAGGCGCTTTCTATAGTGGCACCATACGAGGAGGCCTTCCCCTCGCGGAAAGGAGTCAGATATGGCAGCCATCAGGCTTCAGGCGATTCAAAAATCTTTCGGACCCACTCGGGTGTTGCATGGTGTCGATATGGAAGTGGGGGACGGCGAGTTTGTGGTTGTAGTCGGTCCGTCGGGATGTGGGAAATCGACATTGTTGCGCATCGTGGCCGGGTTGGAGTCGCCCACATCTGGAGAACTTTGGTTTGGTGACCGCAATGTTACGCGGGCGGCAGCGCATGATCGCAACATCGGCATGGTGTTCCAAAATTACGCCCTCTATCCGCACATGACGGTGTATGACAATCTGGCATTTGGCATGCGGGCGCATAAAGTCACCCGCGAGGAAATCGAGAGCCGCATCC
>JAKADO010000026.1 GCA_021820485.1 Bacillota bacterium | reverse complement strand
GGTGATTGACGGCGCGAAAGCCCTAGCCAAAGCCGTGCGCGAGGTGTTTGGCGACCGCGTCCACATCCAACGTTGTCAGATCCACAAAACCCGGAATGTTTTAGACCATCTCCCCGAGTCCATGCAAGCGACCGTGCGGTCGCGGTTGCGCAAGGCCTACCAAGAGGCAGATGCCACGAAGGCCTTCAAGGCGTTGCAGAAACTGGCAGCAGAGCTCGAACGGGACTACCCTCAAGCGGCCCATAGCTTGCGGGAAGGCCTGGACGAAACGCTTACCGTCCATCGGCTCGGGTTGTTGGGCACGCTGCGGCGTTCACTGGCCACGACCAATCCCCTCGAGTCCGTCAATAGCCAGTTCCGGACTTATACCCAGAACGTGAAGCGCTGGACCAACGGCGTGCAGGTTCTACGCTGGCTAGCCAGCGCCAGTCTCTTTCTCGAGGGCCGTTTGCGACGTCTCGCGGGATATCGTGACTTGCCGCAATTGAAGACGGCCCTCCAAGCCGACGCGGAAGGCGAGCCGTGGCACGATGACGTAGTGTCAGGCTAGGGAAGCGGTCTATGATAGCCGATATGTCCAATGACAGACACCGTGACCAAAGTACCTCACACGTTTGGGCAAATATGACTCGATAGGCAACGGGAACTCACGTACACGCGAAGCAGGAAATCACGGCGGTAATATAGAGGCGGTAACCCGTCGTCTCCCGACCACGTTATGTAACTTTAGACGGTAGAGAAGCGCCACTGCCAAACGGCTGAACAGGTGCTCCGCTGGCTCGCGACCGAAGCTTTCTTCATACGGCCTTACGAGCTTCCGGGATACCGAGACCTAGTAGGGATACAGTTTGCGTTAAAAGGGCTGTTAACTCTTGATTAAAGGTTAGCAATAAAAAATGACTTATATAGCGGCTCCACATGAAAATACGCTCTATCTCTCGGTCGGGGCTCCGACATCCAAACAACTGGGAGTGTCAAAGCAGGATATCCCGCACTCATGGCGAAGCAATGAATGGTAAGCACAAAAGTGGTTGCTATGACACGCACAAAACGATGGGCTTGGACTGTGGGGATCACTGCCGGAGTGATCGTTGCCACGATGGGCACGACGATGGCTTCCAGTTGGTATGCTTACGACATGATGGTGCCGAATTTCGGTGGTAGTGTCGATAGCAGTCAAACTCGTACGATGGAACATGCCCCCACAGCTTACGTGAATGAAACCTATGCCTCCGGTGGCGGCACCATCTATTATGCGGTCGCCTACGAAGATGGGTCTCAACTCACACCTTGGTATGCTGTGAATCCCGGGCAAACTGTGGATGTGACGGGTTCGTCGACGTACCTCAAAGACGGGTATCCGGTCAAGCTCACGGCCAAGTCGCCTGTTTACTATGGTACCTACACCAATGTCCAGGGGAGTTGGAATCCTTAGTTAAGGGCCCTGGGATGGTTGAGTCTCAGTCAAGTACGAAAAGGAGGGACAGGTCCATGATTAGCCGTATGGTCAGACTCGATTGGATCCGAGCCCTGCATGGGGTCGGCATCTGGATCGCGCTACTGCTTACAGTCGCCGTCATGGCCATGGCCTTCTCCCAGTACAGTACTGTTGAAGTTTTTGGCGGCTATCCGCCGGCCTATTTCAACGCCTATCAAGCCCTGTTGTCGGGATTAGGATATAGTCCTGACACGTTTTTCTTCCTGGTGATTCCGATCTTGGCAGTCTTACCCAATGGCGATTCACTCGCGCTAGACCGGGAGTCCGGAGCTGATGGGAGCTTTTTAGTGCGGGCCGGATGGCATGGGTATCTCTGGGGCCGATTTCTTGGTAACGCGACCGTTGCGGGGGCGACCGTTTTCGTCGGATTGCTCATCTCTGGCATCGTGGCCTCGTTTCTCTTTCCCGTGGCTCTCCCACACTATCTCGGCGTGGCGGGGCATGCTGCATTTACCCATCAGGGGGTCTATGGTCAAGAATATCAACCCTTTGTGTGGCCCGCTTTATTTTGGCACGCGCCGTGGCTCTACGTATTGCTGGTGATGGGGGTTGCGACGATCGCGACCGGGGTGCTGGCGGTTATCGCCACAGTGGCGGCCCTCTGGATTCGCCGACGCGTGGTCGTGTTAGTTGTGGCGGTGGCCATCTTTTTCGCCGCGGACATGGGTGGGCAATTAGTCGGACTGCGAGCATGGGTCCCATCGGAGATGGTCGGCAACTATCTAAGCAATTATACGCATGCCCCCGCGGGGATCCTCGCGTATTGGATTGTACCGGGACTGGTCATGTCGGCAATTACCTGGTGGCGCGTGCGATCGCACGAATGGCCTCATTGACGCGAGTGGCAGTAAACGAGCGCAAACAGAGAATCGGCGGGAGGGTGTCATTGAAGCCTATTATTGAAATCATGCATGTCAGCAAGCGCTATGGCAGCCTAACGGTCCTGGAAGATGTCTCCCTGGAGATCTATCCGGGGGAAGTCGTCGGCCTTATTGGGTCCAACGGAGCGGGAAAAACGACCTTACTGCGCATCCTGGCAGGATTGGTGCGGCCCAGTAGTGGAAACGTGCGGTTGGGAGGACAGGATCTTGCCGACGATTGGGGGACGCTCCCCGTCTCGTTAGGCGTCTTATTTGAACCCCCTGGCTTACTACCAAATCTCACGGGCTTGGATAATCTTCTAACGCTCGCTGCCGTGCGTGGACAATTGCGTTCGAACGACGTCCAAGCGTGGATGGAAAAGGTCGGCCTTGATCCTCGGAATCGACAGCGCGTCGGCAAGTATTCGCAAGGGATGAAAAAACGCCTTGGTATCGCCCAGGCCTTGATGGAGAACCCCCAAATACTAGTTTTTGACGAGCCCACCAACGGGTTGGATCCCGAAGCCATCAATCAATTTGCATCATGGTTACGAGAAGCCCAAGCTGGAGGGGCAGCGATTATCGTGGCTGGGCACGATCTCACCCAGATCGCGCGAGTCTGTGAGCGCGTGTGGCGCGTCGAGCGAGGCAAGCTGGTGCCGACTACCCTCGAAGGCGTCGACCCGGCGACGGAATCGCCATAATGCCGACACGCGAACAGTCGAGGAAGGCCCGATGTGGCGAACATGTAATGCGGGTCCTGCCGTTTCTGGCAGTTCTACCACGAACGCATGGCCGACAGAAACCGCCAGCGAATTCGGTACGGTGGAGGCTTGACCGAGGACCGCGAAGACTCGGAGGATCAGGAAATCGGGAGCACGTCATGGCCCTGTCGAGGTCTATCCCATGATGGAGCGCGGCATATTAATCGCATGGCGCCTCATGTTTCGCGGCTGGCGCGGGCTCCTCGTTATTCCCCTTATGCTAGTCGTGGGTTGGGTGGCGGTGGGAGGCCTTCTTCATATGGGTCCCCGTTACGGCCCTGCGAACGCGTGGGATGCCTTGGTATTTGGGGGGGTGACCGCGCAAACATTGGCCCTATTCGTGGCCCCGATCTTTCTATTGGCTACCCACCGCGACATGACTAAAGCATGGGAAATCCATATCTGGATCCATCTGCGGAGCCGACGGATTTGGTGGGGGTCAGATATGATCGCGTTGGCTGCAGCGGCGAGCCTGTATGCGTTGGCTACGGGATTGGGGTCCCTGGGATTTGGCGGGGTGACCCTACCGGTTTCCTGGTCGTGGAGTGCGCTTGCGCGCGGGCGTCGACCGGTCGGACTGTCTTCGTTTGTCGCCACTCCGCAGAGTCCGCCGCCGTTGGTCGTCGGTCTGGAGATTGTAGCGCTCCTAGCCTTAGGATTATGGTTGCTAGCCGTCTTAACGCGCACCCTAACCGTTCTACTCAAGAGTCCATGGCTTGGTCTCGTTTTAACGTGGGCCCTTGTACTGTTTCAGTATGGACTGGTGCAATTTGGAGCGTTAGGCATACTACCGTGGATGCCCGGAGACCAATTTGTCTATCTTATGCATTTTATGGGCGTGGGGCCCCGAATTCCGGTGGAATGGAGCGTGGCGTACGGAATCGCTTGGTTAGCAATTCTTATCGTGGTGGGCGGCGCCGCCGCGCACCGGGATTGGTCGTTATGAGGGGACGAGGCGGCAAGGCAAGTCCGACATGGATCATTCTAAACATATCTTGGCGCGAACGCTGGACTATCGGTGTTTTTATGCTAGGGATGATCGCCGCTGGGGCGATGGGTTGGAATGACCCCCATCGGTCTCCGGCAGTGGCCGTTCTGGGAGGGCCCCCGCTCACGTTAATCGGTGGCGAGGTGCGAGCGGGCGCACCGTGGATTTGGCTTTTGCAATATGGGCTTTTCGTGTTGGCGATGAGTCCTCTTGTGGGTACTACCGGAAGTTCCGCATGGGTGGCCCTACAACGCGTGCGCGGGATTTCACCGGTTCAGTGGGCAGTCGGCCAATGGATGGCGGGAGGGGTTTTCGCATTCCTGTGGACCCTGGTGATGTCCATCGTTTCAACAAGTATGGCCGCGGTCCGAGGAATGCCCATCATGGACCCCGTGGCAATCCTACCAGCGCTCGCATTGGCCCTTGGGGGTCTTTGGGCTACCATGGCGCCTATGGTGGCTAGTCAACGTCTCCTGGGTGACGAACGGTTAGGGCTTCTAATTCTGGGACTCTTCGTGATCATGGCATCGATGGGTAGTCCACTCATCTATTGGACCCCATTCGGCTATGCGTTAGCCGATATGATGCCTCGTGTGCCGATCACTTTATCTTTCCTGTGTATGATGGTATGGACGTCTCTATGGTGGATGCTATTCCAATACGCAGGGGTTGGGGCTGTGTGGTAACACAGGGTTTTATCATATCGAACAGACCTTGTTGGCTCTGTTTTGGCCAACTTCTTGGACACTCCCACTTCTAATAACCCCCCGTTGCAACCTCTATTCTTAGCGGTAACTTATCATGGCCAAACATGACGTATCACCGTGGAAACCATACAACCGGCATTACCCCATAGAAACCCCGCCCGTTCTCAGTATCCCAGTGGTTTTTCGATCATGCATTCCGCGGCTTCGTAAAACCGAGCAATTACACCAAAGACTTGGCTAACAAAATCTACGAAGCCTGGGACAACCTCCGAAGTTGCCCCAGCCAGGTGGAATCATTAGGTATCATGCTTAACAAGGTACCGCAATCGAACCATTCCTGCAATGGGGTGAAGGTTTTCATGCGCCGATTTTCCAGATTGCGAATCATTCCTTAAGGTTAGGAAGGAAATTTCCTACCACCTGGAGAAGTGAGGCCTGTACTTCTTATGCGTACTGATGCAGAAAGAGATGGGGGGATACCGTGAATACCGATTCACTCTTTCGCTTTGATCAAGTGCTCCGCTCCAAGGCGTTGGGCGGACGCCATTTTGATTGGGTCCATTGGGACCTGCTCAAACGGAACGCGGAGCTCTACGGGGAACGCGAGGCCTTCGTGGACAGCTTTTACGGCATTGAGCCGGCCAAACGGCGGCGCCGCACCTGGCGGCAGGCCTATCGCGAAGTGAATGCAATGATTTTGCACCTCTTGGACCACGCGGTGCCGCGCGGATCGGTGATTGTGTCGCACTTGCCGAACAGCATCGAAAGCGCCTACCTGGACATGGTCACATCCAAGATGATGATGATGCATGCCGGACTCAACGTGGATTTGGGCAAGAGCGAGACCATCGGCGTAGTGAAAAAGCTGCACCCCAGCGTAGCGGTCATCGTGTCCGAGTGGCACGGTCGGGAGTTGCTGGAATGGTATCAGGAGGCGCGCGAGTGGGTGCCGGAGATGCGCATCCTGGTGCTTCCGCGTGACGGCGAGGTGCTTCCGTCCGGGGTGGAATCGCTGTTGGACTACCTGGACTTCGGCATTTTCGACCGCTATTCCGAGAGCGACTTGGCCTATCTTCGGACTGATCCGCTGGCGGTGCATGAGCTATTGCCCACTGCAGGCACGACTGGGGTGCCGAAGCTGTCGAAGCGCACCACCATGGACTGGTACCATGTGCACAGCGTGGCAATCGCGGAGCGCGCTGGACATAATCTCTACGACACGCGGCTCTTGATTGGGCCATTGAGTGGCGGTTCGGGCCGCTTGTGGGGCGTCCACACACCGCTCTACACCGGGGGTCGTTCCTTTTACTTAACGGAATTCGATGAAAAGACGGTTCTCCGGCTCACCGCTGAGGAGAAGGTGACGATTTGGGTCTGGAACCCGGCGCTCATCACTCGGGTGGTCACGCACGAGGCCTTCTCAGCCGACGCCATTAAGACACTTCGGTTGGTCAGCTACTCGGGGGCGCCGATGTCGGGCGAGGTGATTGAGAAGCTTCTGCGAAACGGTGTTCCGTCATTCAACGTGTACGGAACCTCGGAGGTTGGCGGCTGCATGGGCCCGATTCTGCCCGGCATCAGCCGTGAGCACTTGGTGCAGGCGGCGGGCGTACCCTTTGAAGGCTTCGACGTGCCGGTCATCGATGCGGAAGGGCGCCGCTTGCCTCCGGGCGAGGTGGGCGAGATTCTCATTTGGAACATCCACCATGGGTATTGGGACTCCCCCGAGGAGAGCCGCACCACCTACCACGAGCTGGGGGATGGCGATCCGTGGGCAGGTTATCAGCACACGGGGGATTTGGGCGTCTATGATGCGGAAGGATATCTCCGGGTGGTCGGACGCAAGAAAGACATGATTCTCCGCGGCAGTCAAAACATTTTCCCGAAGGAGATTGAGGACCATTTGAGCCCGCATCCCAAGGTGCGGGACATCGCGGTGGTGGGCATGCCCGACCCGGTTTTGGGTGAGCGGGTCTGCGCCTTCGTGGTGCCCCAGCCTGGGGTAGAGCCCACGGTGGAGGACTTTGCCGCCTTTTTGAACCAGCATGATGTGGCCAAGTTCAAGTGGCCGGAGCGGGTCGAGCTGCTGGACGCCATGCCGCTCGGGCCGGGTGGCAAGATTCAGAAGATGAAGCTTCGGGAAATGATCCAGCAGAAGCTCGAGAACGAATGAAGCATTGGCCGCCGCTCCCCAGGGACCGGCGCTTGCATCGGTGGGAGGGTGATCCATGCGCGTGCCCGATCGGGATACGTTCTATATTGTTGATGTATTTTCAAGCCGGCCGTATCAAGGCAATCCCTTGGCGGTGGTGTGGGGTCAGCGGAGTCCCGAACTCATGCAGGCCATCACTCGGGAGATGAACTACTCGGAGACCACCTTTTTGGAGGCGGGGGCGCCCGGGGAACCCTATCCGGTGCGCATTTTCACCCCAGGCCGCGAATTGCCGTTCGCAGGCCATCCTACCTTGGGCACCGCGTTCGTGCTGCGCCATTTCCTCGGGGTGCCTGACGATTCGCTGGTGCTCCAGGAAGCGGTCGGACCGATTCCCGTTCATGTTGAACAGCGCGACGGGCGTGACTGTTATTGGATGACGCAGAACGCCCCCACGTTCGGCACGACGTATGACGTGAAGGGCATGGCGGAGCTTCTCTCGCTTCCCGCGGATGCCATTGACGGCCAGTATCCCATTCAGGCGGTCTCGACGGGACTGCCGGCGCTGATTGTGCCGTTGGTCAGCGTCGAGGCGGCGAGCCAGTCCCGCCTTGACCTGGAGAAATATCGCGCACTTCTGAGGGCGGGAGCTCCGTCCAGTGTGCTGGTGTTCGCCAAGGGGGGCGTTCAGGCGGGCCATGACATCCATGTCCGAGTCTTCGTCGGGGACTTGGGCATTCCCGAGGATCCCGCGACAGGAAGCGCCAACGGCTGTCTGGCGGCATACCTCCTAAAGTACGGAGTAACGGGCGGCACGGTGGATGCTGTCGTTGAGCAGGGGGTCGAGATGGGGCGTCCCTCGACGTTGTATTTACGGGCTCGGCACCGCGGCGGAAGGGTCGAGGTGGGCGGAGAAGTGGTGCCGGTGGCCGAAGGGCGGCTGTTGCCGCGTCCCTAGTTCCGCAGCAAAATAGGGGGGGCGGGAATGCCATGTGGCCATTCCCGCCCCTTATCGATCGCGAGAGTTCACAGCGCGTGGAAGGGAAGCTCTTCGTCGTTCCGCGGGAAAGCGGCGGCAATGGCACGGCGATCCTCCTCCGTCAGGGTGAGGTCGAGGGCCGCTCGATTGGCGTCGATGTGCGCCCGCCCGACGGCCTTGGGGATGGCCACGACAGGTCCGGCACCGATGAGATAGGCGAGAGCGACGGACTCGATCGTGGCGCCATGGTGTTCGGCAATCCCTTGCAACACTTGAATGCGTGGATCGGCGGAGGAGAGTTGGCGCAGGTCTTTCACTGGAGAGTACGCCATAATGGCCACGTGGCGCTCCCTTGCGTAGGGAATCAAGGCTGTTTCGGCGCGCCGGTTAAGGAGGTGGTATTCCACCTGGTCGGCAGCGATGGCGGTCCCAGAGGGAAAAAGAGTCATCGCTTCCTTGAGGTGCGGCGTTGGGAAATTGCTGATGCCGACATAGCGTGCCAAGCCTGCCTGGTGAATCGCTGCGAGACCTTCAAGCGACTCCTGGATTGGATGCTCTTGGCTCGGCCAGTGCAGGAGGTACAGATCCACCTGATCGACCCTAAGCCGCCTTAAGCTTGCCTCCAGTGCCCGACGGATGCCGTTGGCGCTCATGTGCGGGGGCCAGACCTTCGTGACTAGGAAAACCCGATCGCGGATCCCGGACACCGCTTCGCCCACCACCTGCTCCGCGCCCCCGTCGGCATACATTTCCGCGGTATCGATGAGCGTGAGCCCCTGCTCGATGCCGTAGCGGAGGGCAGCCACTTCGGTGCCGCGGGAAACGGGATCGCTCCCCATTTGATATGTACCTTGACCAATCGCGGGCACGCTGTCCGCGCCAATTCGCACTGTTTTCATCGCGGCTTCCTCCCCTTGAAGTTCGACCTTGTCCCTGTACTATACAATGACCGAGGCCATTGCGGATCCCAGTCTCTCTTTCCGCTGTGGCGACTTGTTTCTTATTGAGGCGTCAAGGTCCAGAGAGCGTCGCCCATCATAGTTGGGGGGCCGGCGGTCGCATCGGGCCGCCCGACCCGGTCATGGGGTCTATTGGACTTCATGATGGCACCCGTGTTTCCAAGGTGCCTGAAAGGTCCTTGCCGCTCCCAGTGGGGCTCTTTCTTCTCAATCCGAATGGGCCGTGGTAGCATGGAGGAAAGACGACGCCGAGGAGGTGGTCCCGCCTGTTTCGAACTTATGAGGAGGGATCGGCGTGGACGGATTTTTTGTCATCGTGGAAGGCAAGAATGATGCCAAGCGTCTGAGAAGCTTTTTGCCGGAGAGCATCCCTATCGCCATGACCTATGGCACCCCGGGACAAGATCGCTTGATTCGTCTCCGCTGGTTGGCCCGCAATCGACAAGTGGTGCTGGTCACCGACGCTGATCCTGCGGGCCGTCGCATACGTCGAATCTTGAAAGAGGTTTTTCCCGACGCGTGGGATATTTATACCAAGCCGGGATTCAATGGAGTCGAACACACCCCCGTCGACTATATGGAAGACCGCTTTCGTCGCTTGGGCATCCTGGGTGAGGATGCAAAGACTTCGGAAGACTACACAAGCAGAGGTTGAGATCGTTGAAACAACGGATTTGGATGTTGCCTGACAAGAGTGAATTTCTGCGTCAACGCACCCGGAAGGTCAAAGACGTGGGTGCGCCGCAAGCGCAGTTGACCGACGACTTCTTTGACACGTGGGAGACTGTTGCAGCATACGGCATCGCAGCGCCCCAGATTGGCTCTCCGATGCGTGCATTCATTTGGAAAGGGGAAGGGATGGAGGAGCCCGAGGTCATCTTCAACCCCAAGATCATCCGGGCGCGTGGAGAACTGAAGGACTATGACGGATGCCTGTCGGTTCCCGGCTTCTATTGTCCGACGCGGCGGGCGGAAATGGTGGAGTTGACGGGGCTGAACGCCCAGGGCGAGCCGATTCGCCGCAAGTACGAAGGATTTGATGCCCGCATCCTGCAGCATGAGATTGATCATCTGGAAGGCGTCCTGTTTATCGACCGGATTGATGACATTCAAGAGGGATACACCTTAAAGGAAGGACCGCCGGACGAGGACGGCGAGTCCACCGTGATGCAGGTGCCGGTGAGTCCGGAACTGGAGTCCTTTATAGGACGATTTCGGCGTCCAGTTCCCGGACATGCCCTCATCTGGTAGGCCGCGATGGAGGCACGTTTTGAACTGGCGCTCGCGGAAATCAACCATTGCAACAAGTGCGGGTTTTGTTTGCCGGCGTGTCCCACCTACAAGCTGACGGGCAATGAAGTGGATTCGCCGCGGGGCCGCATCGCCCTGGTGGAAGGTGTGCTGAACGGGGAGATCGCCGCCGACCAGGGCCTGGAGGAGAGCCTGAGCTACTGTTTGGGATGCCGGGCCTGCGAGACGGCGTGCCCTTCCGGAGTGCAGTACCATCGCGTGCTGGAGGCAGGGAAGCAGGTGCTGGACAAGACCCGTCCATCCCATCGCGCCCTCACCTTTTTGCCGCGCGCGCTGCTGCGGCTGACGCGGCACCCGAAACGCCTGGCCAGCTTGGCGCGGCTTGGACGACGGACGGCCCACTGGCCGCTGCCGGAGCAGCTGCGGGCTCTGTCCCCGATGCTTCGCTACCGCTCCGAGGAGGTTCCCGGTGTTTCCGTCCATCCCGAGCCGATAGGGAAGGCTCTCTTCTTCCAAGGCTGCGTCCAGGAAGCGCTCTTTTCCGATGCTAACCAGGCCGCTCAGGCGTTGCTTCAGGCAGCAGGCTACACCGTGACGGAGCCAGCGGGTCAAACATGCTGCGGCGCCATTTTGTGGCATGCGGGGCGAAGCGACGAGGCCAAAGCGCTGGCGCGGGCCAATATCGAAGCTTTTGAAGCAACGGGGGAAGTACCCATCGCCAATACGGCAGGCGGCTGCGGCGCCATGCTGTCGGAGTATGGCGAGATCTTTGAGGATGACCCAGCTTGGGCGGAGCGGGCGCAGCGCTTCAGCGCCCGTGTGCAAGACTGGTCGCGGCTCATCATGGAAAGCCCCGTACAGCTGGAGTTCCAGGGAAACGGCGAGCGGGTCACCATGCAGAATTCATGCCATCTGGTGAATGTGGAAGGCGGCGGCGATGTGCCGGCTCTGTTGGCGTGTCGTGTGGCAGGCGACCAGTTTCTGCCCATGGCAAGCCAGGATCGTTGTTGTGGATCGGCGGGCATCTACAACATTCAGCACCCAAAATGGGCCAACCGCCTGCTCGACGCCAAAATGGACGAGGTGGCGGCTTTCGCCCCCAGCCGGGTGCTGGTGGTAAATCCGGGCTGTCACATGCAAATGACCTTGGGAGTGCACCGATCGGGAGCGGACGCCGAGGTGGAGCATTTGGCCCGCTACCTATACCGGGCCTTCCTGCGGGCCCAAGGGCAGCCCTAAAGCCTGGACTAAATTGACCAAGTCCTCTGCAATCACCGGGTCCGCGGCAGCTGCGGGAGCGCGCACCGCGGGGGACTTGATGAGACCGCGCTGATGGAAGAGCGCCTTTCGGATGGCAATGCCTTTCACGCCCAACTGGGCCTCGTAACGAATCAGGGGGAGATATTGATAGAAGAGGGATCGAGCGGCTTTGTCCCGTCCCGCAAGCGCATGGTCAATCACGTCCGCCAAAATGTTGGGGTAGCTGAAGCCTGTCATCGATCCAACCGCGCCATGCACTAACTCTTCATACAGGTAGAGGCCGCCCAGGCCCCCAAACAAACGCAGTTCCGGCCGTCGCTGGTGAATGGCGTGAATTTTTGACGGCGTTGGCACGTCCTCGATTTTCACCGCGGCTAGGGTGGGAATGCCTTCCGCCAGACGCACGATGGTATCTGGGGAGAGGCGCACCCCGGTTGTGACGGGTTCGTCCTGCAATACCCAAGGAAGGTCGACGGCCAGTGCAATGCGTTCGAAGTGGGCACTCAGGAGACCGGGATCGGTAAGTCCGGGTGGGGGCGCCACCATCAATGCGCTGGCGCCGAGCTCATGGGCGCGCCGGGCACGTTCGACCGCCACCTCCGTGGCGGGCGCGGACACCGTGGCAATGATGGGCAACTTTCCCCCGGCCGCACTCACGTAATGCTCGATGACCAACTCCCGCTCCCGATCAGACAGCGCATGGGCTTCGCCCATGATGCCCAGCACGATTAAGGCGGACGCGTGATTTTCACGGTAGAACCGAGTCAGGGTTGGAATGCTGTCGTCGTCGAGCGATCCGTCCTCATGAAAGGGCGTCAATGAAATGGGGATCATGTGATGGAGCATGCCATAACACCTCCAATATGGTTAGCCTCATGGTAGCATAGTCGTAGCAGGAAAATTCTCTCGGTATGGGGTGATGGCGTGAAGCCGCCTTCAGCAAATGGCCGGCGCATCGAATGTCCGGATTTGTCGGGCCGCATGGGATCCTATGATGCGGGTGCGGTCCGCTTTCGGCCAGCGGGTTATGGACTTCTGGTGCGCGAGGGGGAGATTCTCCTTTCGCGGTCCCGCTTTACGGGCCTCTGGGATTTTCCAGGGGGCGGGGTGGAACCCTTCGAGTGGATGGCCGACGGCATGGCCCGCGAATTTTTGGAAGAAACCGGACTGACGGTGCAAGTGGAGCGTCTGGTGCACGTCGCGGAAGGGTACATTGCCATGTTTGGCCATCCCTTTCACTCCTTGCGATTTTATTTCGCCTGTCGTCTTGCTGGGGAGGAACCAAGCGAACCCAGCCACGATCCCGGCGAAGTGACGGAACTGCGCTGGTGGCCGTTGGACGGCGTCCCGCGGGGTCAAATGCATGCCTCGGACATTGAGGCGCTGGAGCGGTTCGTGACCTCCTAAAAATTACTGCAGGCGCTGTTTCATAACTGCTGCAATTGGCGGAGACACTCCTTCTCGGGGGTGTCTTTATGTCATCAATTCGAACCAAGGGCGATCGCACACGGCAAAAGTCGGTGGGACAGCGGGTTCCGCCGCAACAGAAGCCGAGTCAAAGCGGGCTGATTCGCGAGGCGATTTTCGGCCTCAACGACGGTCTTGTAGCGACGATCGGCCTGGTCTCAGGGGAAGCGCTCTCCCACCAAGGCCATAAGGCAATCCTCATTGCGGGGCTTTCTGCAATTGGGGCAGCCATGGTCTCGATGGCGGTCGGGTCCTACCTAGCCACCTCCTCGGAAAATGACTTCATGCGGAAAGAGGTGGCCGATCAGAAAGAGGCCATTCATCGCCATCCGCATCGTGAACGGCATCATGTGGCGCGAATTTTAAAAAGTGACATCGGCGTCCCGCTCTCCAACGTGCCGACAGTGACGGAGAACATCGTCAAGAGCCGTCCGCGCTGGCTCAATTTTATGGTGCGGGAGAATCTCGGCATCCACCAAAACCGCGCCGAAGCTCCGCTGAAAAACTCCGCCGTGATGGCGATTTCGGTGATTATTGGCTCGACGCCGCCGGTATTGCCGTACCTATTGCCGATTGCCCTCGTTGAAGCCCGTAATGCGAGCTGGGCGCTCTCGGTGATGGCGGCGTTGGCACTGGGGGCGTTAAAGGGCCATCTGACCCGCACCTCTCTTCTGCGAAGCGCCATTTCCTTTGGGATTCTCGTCTCTTTGTCAGCCGTGGTGGGGGCGCTGATTGGCTTTGGACTAGGTCAAATAGGGATTTAGAGAACCGGGGGCACCGCCATCAGCATCCGGTCCAGAACCCGGGCCGGATCAAAGCGCCGGATGGTCTCCTCCTGGATGCGGCGCCGGGTCCAAGCGACCGGCTTAACCCGGTCAAAAAAGTGCAGCGCGGCATCGGCGAAGGCTTCGTCATTCCCCGGGGGGATGAGATATCCGTTTTGCCCGGGCACAATGATGTCGCGCGGTCCCGTGGGGCAGTCGGTGGCGATGGCCGGCATTCCTCGGGCCATGGCCTCCAGGAGCACCATGGGAAATCCCTCATAGTCCGATGTAAGGCAGAGGCAACTGGCGCCGCCTACGGTATGCCAAGCCTGGGACTGCCACCCATGCCACTCCACCTGTCCGTCCAATCCCAAATCCCGCGCCAAATGCTCCAGGCGCCCCCGGTCCGGCCCGTCCCCAACGATGTGGAGCTGCCATCCTGGGTGCCGCAGCCTGGCCAAGCCTGCCAGCAGCACATCCACCCGTTTTTGGGCGTTGGCGAGGCGTCCCACATAGAGAAACGTGGGGCGATGGGGCACTGGGAAGAGCATCTTCGGCGCCTCCGGTAGGGGATTGAAGACCACGAGCGGATGACTGGCCGGCGCGAGCGCCTGAATGGCGTCTGCGATGCCTTGGCTGATGGCATAGTGCCGGTCGGCCGCGGCAATCGACCCGACGTGGGCCAGGCGGGAGGGCGGAAAGTGAATCCATGAATAAATGAGGGGAACCTTGGCACGTCCCCGCGCCAACCGGGCCGCACGCATCAAGAGAGGCTCCGTCACCCATAGGGCGTTCATCGGCCCGGCCTCGCGTAACCATCGGTAGAGCGCCCACACGTACAAAGGCAGCTTGGGGGCGAGTTGGAATCGAAATCGCGGGCCCCGGTCCATGGCGGCGATGCGCGTGGTGAGGGCGCCGAGCCAACGCTCATCATTGGGGCGCCCCATCAGCCAGAGTTCGATTTCGGTATCGGGACGCGCGTGCCCAGCCCTCATTAAAGAGCTGATGGCGGTTTCCATGCCGCCCTGCCCGGACAGACGCCGCGTGACGATAGCAATCTTCATAATACGCTGTAGTACGGCCATTTATCGCGCTTAGCCGCAGGGATCTTCAGGAAAGATTTAGGTTGGGTTCAGGCCCTGTTCATGTGTTCTTGGTATGATAACAAACGATGTACAGACGGGCAGAGGGACGGTGTTCGTATTGGACAAGAAAATGTGGGGGATCACCCGGTCGCAAGCGTTTTGGCTGGTACTTGCTGCCTTGGCCTGGTTTATTGAATCCTATGATATTGGGCTTATGAGCGTGGTATTGCTGCCGTTCCGGCATCTCTTCCATTTGACGGGATCAGATACTGGCCTTTTGGTGGCGTCGGCGACCGTTGGCATCGTGATTGGCGTGGTGCCGTCAGGTTACCTCGCGGATCGATTCGGGCGCAAGCGAATTTTGGTCGCGTCCTTGGTGCTCTATTCCTTGCTGACCTTCTTTACCGGGTTCGCGCCCGGCTGGCAGGCGGTTTTGGTGTTGCGGTTCCTGGCGGGTCTCGGACTAGGCGCCATGTTCCCCTTGCCGTACACGCTTTTGGCGGAATTGAGCCCGCGGCGCATGCGGGGGCGTGTGGCCGGCATCTTGGACGCCTTCCTCTCGATTGGATATTTTGCTGCTCCGTTGGTTGGCGGATGGATTATGAGCACCTCAGGTTTGACCACCGGCTGGCGGGTGCTCTTCTTCTTGGGCGGTGCCGGCCTGATCTACGCTGTGGTCTTGGCGTTCTTTATGCCCGAGTCCCCGCGCTGGCTTTTAGCCCATCATCGGGATGAGGAGGCGCGGAGCATCTTGGGTCGCATGGGCGCTGAAGCCCAGCAAGAGATTGAGGCGCTGGTCATTGACGGTACGCCCAAACGGCCGTTCGGCGTGGTGTGGTCGCGCCCTTATGCACGGCGCACGCTGATGCTGTGGCTGGCCTTTCCGAGCATCCTGTTCGTGTTCTATGCGATTATGAATTTTATGCCCACCATTCTTACCAAGGAACACATGACGGGTCCCGTGGTGCTGGAATTTTCCGCGATGATTATGGCGGCCTCGATTCCGGGCAAGTTTGTTGAGGCATGGCTGGTGGAGAAGATTGGCCGCAAGCCGGTCATCATTGGGTTTACGCTGATTGCGGCGGTGGCGGCGCTGGCGTTTCCCGGCGTTCGATCTACGGTCAGCATTGTCGCGATTGGAATGGTTCTGGCCTTCTTCGGGGTCTCGGTGGACCCCGCCATTAAGATTTTCACGGCTGAGCAATATCCCACAGCCATCCGCGGCACCGGTGTCGGTCTGACGGAAGGCATGGGGCGGCTTCTGGGTGGCGCGCTGGCGCCTTACATCATGGCGGTCATGTTGTCGTCGAGCGGAATTACCGGGAGCTTCGTCTTCATTGCCGTGGTAGCCGTTGTGGGTGCTCTTTCGGTGGCGGTGCTGGGTCGAGAAACCCGGGGCCGAGTTTTGGAAGAGCGGGTTGTGGCCAAACCGGCTGTGAAAGCGCTTTAAGGCACGCAAGGGGAGGAATCTATGGCAAAGCAGCAGACGGTGACCTTGATGGAGTTGTTGAGCGCACGGCGTTCGGACCGTGAGTATCTCGCCAGCACCACGGGCGGCCGGTGGAGCTACGAGGAAGTCTTCAACGAGACTCAGCAACGCGGGGCCGCTCTCAAGGGATGGGCGGTGCATCCGGGACAACGGGTCGCGCTTCAGATCGCTGACCCGGGACAGTTTATCCTTTGGTTTCTGGCGGTGCTGGCGGCTGACGCGGTCGCGGTCCCGATCAATCCATCGGCGCCGGAGGATGACGTCCGTCGGACCGTGGACAAGAGCGGAGCGACCTATTTCTTCGATGGGGAGCATCCGCCTACCGTGTTAGCCTCCCCGTTGGTCCTCAAGCGGGGGCAGAGCGGCGCTGGCGTCATTCTGCTGACCTCAGGATCCACGGGCGATCCCAAGCCCGTCGGTCTCTCCTTGGAGGCGCTGATCCATACGGCGCGGCAGGTTGCCAGCGCACATCGGCTGGTCCCCTCGGACCGCGGGTTTTCGCCATTGCCGCTTTTTCACATCAATGCCTTGGTGGTGGCGGTTCTGGGGAGTTTGGTGGCGGGAAGCAGCCTCTTGGTTTCGGATGGGTTTCATGCGTCCGGGTTCTGGGATTTGGTCGAAGCGGAGAACATCTCCTGGATTAACGCCGTGCCTTCCATCTTGATGGTGCTGAGCCAGCGAACGGAGGAACCGCACCAGCCCCAGCGCATTCGCTTTATGCGATCGGCGTCGGCGCCGCTTCCACGAGCCACCAAAGAGCGCATCGAAGCGCGGTTCGGCATTGGTGTGGTGGAGACCTATGGAATGACCGAGGCGGGAAGCCAAATCACCGCCAATCCGCTGCCGGGCGAAGGCACTCGTACGGGCTCGGTGGGTCGGCCGCATGGCATTGAGGTGCGTGTGGTGGCTGAGGGCGGCGCGGTGATGGCGGCGGGCGAGCGGGGAGCGGTGGAAATCCGCGGCGCCGGGGTGATTGACCCCAACTGGGGACCGAATCAATGGGCTCGACGTGTGATGCATGACGGATGGTATCCGACTGGCGACTTGGGCTACCTCGATGGCGATGGTTTCCTCTATTTAGATGGACGAAGTCGCGATATCATTAACCGTGGCGGCGAGAAGATCTTTCCGCGCGAGGTTGAAGAGTGGCTCTTGGCTCATGCCAAGGTGGCCGACTGTGCTGTCGTGGGCCGACCGCACCCCATTTTGGGCGAAGAACCGGTTGCGTTCGTCGTGGCAACTGATGAGGATGCCCTCACTATTGAAGGGCTGGATGAGTGGGCGGAGCAAGGCTTGGCTCGGTTCAAGCGTCCAGCGGAATATTTTGTTGTCAAGAGCCTGCCTAAGGGCAGTACCGGTAAGATCGCGCGGCAAGACTTACGCCAACAGGTACGCGAAGGAGGCGCCTGGTAGTGGCGGAAAAAAAGCGCTATGTGGAAGCGGCCGACTTTGTGCGGGCGCTGACCATTGCGTCAGTGGTGGCTGTCCACTCCACCTGGTATATGGCAAATGGGGGCGGATGGGTCGCGTCAGGCGCCATTTTGTCGATTCTCCACTTTACGCGGGAATCGTTCATGGCACTGACGGGGTTCGTGCTCACCTTCTCCTTGTTTGGCAAGCAGTTGAAGTGGAAAGAAGTGTGGATCAAGCGTTACAAACTGGTGCTCTTTCCGTACATGATTTGGAGTGCAGGATATATGCTGCTCTTCGGCACGTTTGCTGGGGTGGGCGTTTTTTTCTTGACGTACGGGAAGAACCTCTTGGATGGCGGAGCGTGGTTCCATCTCTATTACCTGCTCATCACGATGCAGTTCTATCTGGTCTTGCCCCTGTTTCTTGCGCTTATGCGGGTCGCGAAGAAGCACCCCGTTTGGGTGTTTTTGGGGGCGCTGACATTTCAAATGGCTTTGATGGCGTACGACCAGTACGGGATTGGGCCGCATCCCACCTTCTTTTTGAACCAGTACACCGGGGACGAGGTGTGGACCTACACCCTATTCTTTGTGGTCGGCGGCATCGCTGCCCTGCACTGGCCCGCGATTCGGGAATGGTTGAGGACCCACCTGGGTTTGGTGATTTGGGTGAGTGCGGGCACAGCGGCGCTGATGTTGGCCGAGTTTTTCCTCGAAACCTATCTCGGCGGCAACATGACGCTGGGGGACTCCGTTCTGCAGCCTGCCATGGTGCCTTGGGCGGTCATGAGCATTGTCCTCTTGGCGGCCATCGGCGTGCGTTATGAGGCGGCTCGAGCCATCACCCCGGGGCGTTGGCCCTTGGTTAAATGGTTGGCTGACCTGAGTTTCGGCATCTATCTGTGTCATCCGATGCTGCTTCAACTGTGGACCAACCTGCTGTCGCAATTTCACTTGGATCAGGCGTCCTATTGGCTCGATGCACTGACAGTCGCATTGCTCCTGGCGGTGTCCACAATAGCTATGTGGCTCATTTCCAAGACTCCGATCAGTTCTTGGCTTATTGGTCGGGCCAAGGTTCATCGTACGGTGGTGGTGCGTCAGCCGGAGGGCTCGGCGGTTTCGAGCCGGCTTCAGCAGTCATAGAACGAAAAAAAGAGCTCCGGAAATCTGGGAGCTCTTTTTTTCGTCTTAGCCTTCCAGCAGCTTTTCCAGCTCCGCCTTGCGAAAGCCGATAATGACGTGCTTTTGGCCATCTTTTTCCACAATGGTGGTCGGCGTCCCCATGGAACCCAGATCGCTTAAATGCTGCAGATAGTCGCGGTTGGCGCGAATGTTGCGGTCTTCATAGGGAATCTTCTTTTCCTGCAGCCACGCTGCTTCTTGGGCGCAGGCGCTTCAACCCGGTTGGGTATAGACAATCACCTTGGTCTCCATCGTATCCCTCCACTCTTAGGTTCTCCACTCGTCGGTCAGTTTACCAGATTTTTCGTCTTCTCGGGTGGCGTCCACCATGCCCAGACTGTGGCGCATAAAGACGCTCATTGCCGCGCTGTAGTCGGCCCCGGTCCGATTGCTTTCCCCCCAGACGGCCATATGTATCGACCAACCGTCCTGTGCCTGAATGAGAAACAGGGCGATGGTGCGGAGAGGGAGCCTGGGGTGAAATTCGCCACGATGAACGCCCTCTTGCAAGAGATCCACCAAGGCTGCCTCGGCGCGGTCCAGCCGGTCCGTGAGTTTGGCGCGGCGTTCTGGGTCGTCGCGGTGTTCGAGGCTATACTCCACTACCATGGCCACGCGGCGCCGCGCTTCGGGTTCGACAGGTCCGGGATTGGCCAGTTCCAGCAGGGCCGGACCAATGGGTTCTGGGCTCTGGCGGACGCGCCGGAGCTGTTCCAGCACGTGTTGGTCTTGCCGCTCCAGAACCGCTTCGAAAATCTCGGCCTTGTTGCCAAAGTAGAGATAGAGGCCGCCTCGGCTCACGCCGGCTTCCGTCAATATGTCCTGCACCGTGGTGCGCACGTAGCCTTGCCCGAGAAAGACCCTTTCAGCCGCTGATACCAGGTGTGTCCGTCGTTCCTCCTTGTACGTCTCGCTCACCTTCGGCATTGCGCACCCTCCTTCGACTCCATGTTACCACCGAGACAACCAGGCCGAGGGCAAAGAGCATTGTCCCGTTCAGGAGAAAAGTCGGAATAACGCCAATCATGCGCATGATGGCGCCGCCGACCATCGGGCCGATGACCACCGCGGCGGAACTCACCATGCCCACGGCCGCCATGACGCGGCCGGTCCAGTCCACCGGCACATTGCGCTGCAAGGCGGTTTGAAAAGGGATCATCCCGGCGGCCGCCGCAGCGCCGACCACCAACAGGAGCGGAGGAATGGCCAGCGGCAGGCGATTCAGGACCAAAAAAGCGGACCCCGCATAGCCAATGCCCAGCCCCATCGATCCGAGGGCCATCCAAGCCAGCGCGCGGTGCGTGGCCACGCGGCCCATGGTGGTGGCCAGCAGCGCCATGCCAATGCCGGACGCGGACATGGCCAAGCCGAGCGTCCGGCTGGCATGGGGCGTGTGTTTCAACAGCGTCACGAACTGTGCGTCGGTCATCTGCAGAACCAGCAGCATCAGCCCGAAAAACCACACCAGCCAGCGCAGGGTGGCGTTCTGAAAGAGGTAACGGAATCCGTCGGTGTATCGCGGCTTGTCGGTCGACATGGCGCCGTCATTCGTGGAATAGAGATGGGCGCGGCCTCCGGGAATGAATAGGATGATGGCCGTCGACAGCACAAAGGCTGCCGCATCAATGGCAAAGGGGATGCGTGCGCCGAATAAGGCCACCAACACGCCGCTGAGGCTGGGTCCAACAATCTTGGTGCCTTGCGCAATGATGGTCCGAATGGACATGGCTTGCCCCATCTGCTCGTCCGGAACCAGTTCCTTCAGCATGCCGCTTTCCGCAGGTGAAAAGAAGGAATCGGTGAGG
Organism: Bacillota bacterium; assembly: GCA_021820485.1. Taxonomy (GTDB): domain Bacteria; phylum Bacillota; class Sulfobacillia; order Sulfobacillales; family Sulfobacillaceae; genus Sulfobacillus_B. The sequence continues at coordinate 14,512 of JAKADO010000026.1, read as the reverse complement.
CCGAGCAAGGCCAACCCCACGTAGAGTTCCCACAGCGTTTGGACGAAAAAGAGGCCGAAGACGATGGCGGCGCTGACGAGGTTGGAGAGAATCATCAGCCAGCGCCGGTCTCGGCGATCGGCCAAGGAGCCTGCCACGGGACGGATGGCCATTGAGGGAGCCACTAAGACAACCATGGCGAATGACACCGCCAGCGCACCAAAGTGCCAGCGAATGGCGATTAGCACAAACACGGCCAAGATCAGGAGCCAAGACCCAAAGTTGGACAGAAGCTGCGCTGCGGAAAGCGCTAGAAAGCGGCCGTTGCGCCCAAGGGACGGGTTCTTTGCCATCCGGAGACCTCCTATCATTAACGACACTGATGTCGGTTTTATTAAATAATACCGACATCAGTGTCGTTTTGCAAGAAGTGGCAAAAAATTTCGTCTCATGGAGGAAGGCCAGCTTGTTTCTCGACTTGAGTCCGGCCCGGCGATACCATGTGTTATGCGGAAGAACGCGGGCTCGGAACTTGTATACATGGAGGAGAGGGGGAGCTTCCCATCGGTCAGCCAACCTGGCGCGTCAAGCCGCCAGCCCAGTGTCCCCAATGCCAGAGCATCGTCTGGGATCGCCGCGACTGGGCGCCAGACCTGTTTACCGTGGGACGGAGCTGGGTTTGCCTCGGTTGCGGGTACGAACGTTGGGAGACGGTGAATGACCTGGGCGAACGCGCGGATGGGGAGCGTCGCGCCGTATGCCGCTGTTGTGGACGGGTTTTGCAATCGGGAGAAGCGGCCATGAATGGCTTTGGACCGGAGTGTATGACCGGGCGGTGCCGGTGCCATGACCGGGCGCTGTTGCGGGACCAAAAGCGGATTGTGCATCTCCGACGGTAGGATCCCGTTTTGCATCTTTTTGCGCTGGCCTGTCAGGGGCTGGCGTTTATTTTATCAACAAAAATGAAACGAACGTTTCGCTTTTTGATTTTGAGGTGTTAGGCTACCCTCGAAGGTCATTCGAGGGATGGGGGTGAGGCCTGTGGCATGGATTCTCTTTTCCTACCATCTTCATGCGGAGACGTCGACACTCCGAGTCAGGGCCTGGCGCATCCTGCGACACATTGGCGCCTTGTCTCTCCAGCAATCGGCTGTGGTGGTGCCCGAAACCCCCGAGAGTGTCCGCAAGCTGCGGCAGTTGCAGGAACTGATTGAAGAGGCCGGCGGCGAAACCCTGTGCTAACGGTCGAGGTGTTCGCTCCCGCGTCGGAAGCGGCCCTTATCCAACGGTTCAACGCGGCGCGCCATGAGGAGTAGAGCGCCCTCATGCAGGAATTGGACGGCATGGTCTGGTCCCAGGAAGCCGCCGAGAGCGCATTGAAACTTTTCCAGAAGAGACTTCGAAAGCTCATGGCTCGGGATTACTTCGAGTGCCCAACGGCGCAGGGGGTTCGCACGCGGATGCGCGAGGCGGCAGCCCGCTTTGGCGAGTGATGATGGACCGGAACGATTTATCAGACGTCAACTCATAGAGTGCTGGGGAGGAACGGGCATGCTGAACCTGTACGCCGCGTCGGCCAGCTTTCTGGGGACGGGTGTCGAGTTCGTGAAAGCGCTCACATGCTCCTCGCTGTCGGGGTGGTTCGTGGATGGAAAAGCGCGTTGGCGGGGGCAGCGGCGCTCGTGTCCTTTCTGGTGCACCTTCGCCTCGGGGTGGCGTTGGTCCTCTGGCTGGGCTTAATGGTAGCGCTCGTGGCCTCGATAGAGCGTCAAATCCAACGGAAGAGCGCACAGAAGGCCTAGGGACAGAACCCCTGAACGAGTCAAGCTCCCCTTGCGGGGAGCTTTTTCCTGGGAAGAAAATTGTGGGAGCGAAAAGAGGAGTCTCATACATGGTGTCGAATGCTGCTCGTTAGTCAACGAAAGAAAACGTCGAGAGGTGAAGCATGAGGAAGAACACTGTCGGGATTGTAAGCGCGGTGGTGCTGGCAGCGCTGCCGTTGGCGTCTACGCCCAGCTATGCGGCCGAGACGACTCCGTCGCTCCAAACTCTGGCATCGCAAGCGGGAATTCTCCCTACCAGCCCCTTTTACGGACTTAAGCGGTTTGGCGAATCGGTTGAACTGCTACTGACCTTCTCGGCGACGGGCAAGGCCCAGTTGCTCTCGTACCTCGCTACCGTCCGGTCTGCCGAAGCGGCGGCCATGATCGAAACCAAGCATCCGAAAGAAGCCGAGCAGGCATTGAGCCAGTATGCCGTGGAGCTTAGTCAGGCTGACAAGCTGCTGGCTTCGTTGGCGCCCCGTCATCGGGATGCGGCTTTGGCCGCGGCCGTGTCTTCGGCTGCCAGTGACGGCATGGTGGTGACCCAGCATGTCGGCCAGTCCCGCGATAGGGCGGCAGCCACCCAAGCAAGCCAAGTGGCATTGGCGGAGACGACGCTGTCGACCCCTTTGGGAAGCGGTCAGGCCTCTGGTGCGGAAACCCCGTTGTCCGCCGGATCCCCGGATGGCCTCAATCTCTTGGCTTCCGCGGTCGCGTCGGCGTCGCACCAGTCGCTGAGCCAGGTGATGGCGCTCTATCAAACATCCCACAACTGGACCCAAGTGGTTGCCGAGCTTCACATCTCCTTGGGGGCGGTGCTGAACGCCTTGGCGTCGCAACTCGCGTCCTCCCTGCCATCGGGAACGCCGGCGTCTTCGACGCCAACCTCCCCGACTGCGACATCCAACCCGACGCCAACCTTGACAACTTCCGCCAGCACATCGGGATCGGTGGCCACCCCGCCGACGTCCGCGCCGGTCGGCTCGGTGCCGACAAGCGCCAGTCAGGACAGTCACCAGGCGCCGGAATCGTCTCATCCGCCTGAGTCGCAGGCGCCGGAAACCCAGGCCCCCGAGGCTGAGGGCTCGGTGTTCGGGACAGTGTCCAGCATGTCCGGAACAGCCATCACGGTGAACGGCACCAGCTACCCACTGGCCGCCGCGGTTGCCATCCATTACCATGACTGGAATTTGACCGGTCAACCGCTGCCGCAGGGTACGGCGGTGAAGTTGAGCGTGACCAACGGTACCGTTGACCGGATTGAGGTGCTGTCGGATCCCGCGCTTCCCCAAAGCCAAACGGTGCGGGGCATCATCAGCCAGTTCACGTCCACCACGCTGACCATTGACGGATACACGCTGACTTTGGCCCCGTCGGTGGCGGTCACATACCACGACTATCAGCTGTCAGTGTCCCGTGTGCCGTCGGGGGTGCCCGTGAAGGTGAACCTGAACCAGGCCGGGCAAGTGGCGCGCATCAAGCTGGAAAGCGATCCCGCGCTGCCATCGGGGAATTCCTTCACTGGCCCTGTGGCCGCGGCCGCACCGGGTCAACTGGCGGTGGGGCCCTACACGCTTCCTGTCGCCGCCGGCGTAATCCCGGCATTCCATGGCCAACCTTTCACCAGCGCCATCCAGCCGGGTTGGATTGTGAAAGTTCATCTTGATGCCTCCGGCACCGTCATCAGCATTAAAATTGAAAGCGGACCCACACTGCCGAGCCGCTCCTCGTCGGGGGACAACTAGACGCGGAAAACGAGACGCCGGCGCCATCTTTTGGGATTGGGCCGGCCTCGTCGCATGGGCGGGTCTAAAGGCGCGTCAGAAGCATTGACACGATGATGACCGAGAGTCCGCCACCCAGCGTGGCCAATCCGGCGTTTCGCCAGGAGGCCCGTGTGGAGCGGCGGACAGCCAAGGCGGCAAGAATGCCGAATCCGACGACGGACGCGTCATAGAGCCATGGCTGGAACAGGGGAATGATGCGCAAAAGGCTCACGGCAACGAGCCAGCCGGACAGCACAATCAATTCGAGGCGAATCGCATCGGTGGACGCTTGCCGTACGTTGAGGCGCACCAGGAGCCATTGGGTCACCCAAGCCATGAGGTAATAGATCAAGAAGAAGATGAAGAAGGTGTTGATGGCGCTGGTGATAATCAGCAGCACCTGAAAACCGGCCTCCACCCCGGTGGCGATGGCGGTCAGCAGCGCCGCGGCGAGCGCGTTGCCCCAGAACATCCGGTCGGTCCATAGAAGGCGTCCGGGACCGCCAAATGGCTGGTGAAAAAAGCGCTGCCAATAGGCGCGAACGTCATCGAGTTCACCGCCCCCCGCAGGCGACGGGCCACGATTCCGGGTCATTTGACGCTCCCGCTTTTTTGCCCGAAATGGGATGGGATCCTTCTTGTCCATGGACACCTCCAACAACACTGTGATCCTATTATACCGCCGAAGGAGAATTCTGGGATGGCCCGTATGCGGATGACAGTTTGCGCCAACCTTCGTTATACTTGAAGGACGAACAGGTGTCAGAATCGATCGCGCGTCTGCCGGCCAGGCCTGGCGCGCGAACTTGGAGGCGAGTTCCATGAGTGACGCGATTCAATCGATTTTGGAAAACAGTCGCACCATTGCCGTGGTTGGCCTGTCGCCCAATCCCGACCGACCCAGCTACCGTGTGGCATCCTATATGCAAAGCCAAGGCTACCGCATCATTCCCGTTCATCCCCAAGCGGAAACCATTCTCGGGGAAAAGGTCTATGCGCGGCTCGAGGATATTCCCGAACCCGTGGACATCGTGGATGTATTTCGCAAGTCCGAGGACACGCCTCCGGTAGCGGAAGCGGCGGTGCGGATTGGGGCCAAATGCTTGTGGCTGCAGTTGGGCATCACCAATGAAGTGGCTGAGGCAATTGCGTCGACCGGCGGGTTGGACTTCGTTCAAAATCGCTGCATCAAGATTGAGCACGAGATGAGAATGGGGGCGTAACGGTGGCCAAGGATAGTTCATTTGACATCGTATCGGAACCGGATTGGTCAGAGGTGTTGAACGCCATTGACCAGACACGGCGGGAGGCTGGTACCCGCTATGACTTCCGGGGTCAGGACATCACCATTGACTATGACCAAGCCAAGCATGTAATTACCTTGGAAGCGCCGGAAGGCATGGTGATGGACTCACTGCGCACGGTGCTGGGCGAAAAGATGGCGCGGCGCCAAGTCTCCTTGAAGTTTCTGGAATTCGGCGAGGTGGAGCGGCATGGAATGAGCCGAGCCCGCGTGCAGGTTACCTTGAAGTCGGGAATTGAGACCGACGTGGCCAAGAAAATTCAAAAAGTCATTCGCGGATTGGGCCTCAAGGTGGAACCGCAGATTCAGGGGGATGCACTGCGCGTCAGCGGCAAGAACCGCGACGATCTCCAAGCCGTGATCGCATTTTTGAAGACACAAGATTTTGGGATTGAACTGGCCTTTAGCAACTACCGCACAGCGTAGTCGCGGCCGTCGGTCCGAACCCATTGAAGGGAGCGGCTATGGCATACCCGCGAGTGCAGGAACGGCCCGCAACGGTCGTTCGGGCGACACCCATAGGATATCAGGCAGCGCTCGCGGGAATGCTCGTTCTCTCGGTGCTGCTGCGCATGGTGGGCGTCGGGCGTTATCCGGGATTGATTTATGATGAATATTATTATGTGCCGGCCGCCGACGTGCTCTTGGGACGCAAGCCTCCGGTGCTGGTCAAGCATGCGGTGGCGGGGATTGACCCCAATCTCTTGTCCCATCCGCCCTTGGCGAAGGAGCTCATCGCGCTGGCCATTTGGACCTTGGGCAATCATCCCTGGGTTTGGCGCCTTCCGGGCGTCGTGTTTGGCTCACTGGTGCCCCTCATCGTTGCGGGCATCGCCTATCAACTCTTTCAGCGGCGCAGCGCGGCGTTGCTGGCTGCCCTCTTAGCAAGCGCGGACGGCTTGTTGCTGACGATGTCCCGCGTGGCCCTCCCGGATTCGACCGCCGTGCCGCTGGTTCTGCTGGCGCTGTGGGCCTTGGTGGCCATCACCCGCAAGCTACGGTCGGGGGAAGAGGTCGGCTGGCTCTCCTGGATCGGCATGGGCGTGCTGTTCGGGCTGGGGCTGGCGGCCGAATGGATTGGCGGGCAGGCAATTCTTCTTGCTTGGGTGTGGCTTTTGGCATCGGGACGCTCGGTGCGCAACACGTTGCGCCGTTGGGTTCCGGCCACCACCATCGTCCCGTTTTTGGTCTATTACGCCACGTACTTTTATGCGTGGCCCAGCGGATACCATCAGTCTTGGCTGCCGCACAATCCCTTCATCGCGTTCTTCAAACTGCAGTGGCTGATGCTGAAAGCCATGTGGAAGCTCCGTTTCTTCCACCCCTGGACCTCCAACGCATGGACCTGGTTGGGCATTCCGCGCCCCACCGCACTGCTCTTGTCGGTGTCCAACAACCAGGCCATCCGTTTAATGGCGTTTTCCGATCCGGTGATTGTCTGGTTTGGGTTGGCGGCTATGGTGGCGGGGCTCTGGTTTTTCCGCCGGCATCGCGCGGTTTGGTTGAGTTGGGGGTTCCTGATGCTGTGGCTTTTGGCGTTTTACGGCACCTGGCTCACGACGCCGCGATCCAAGTTTCTCTACTATTTCACGACCGCGTCGGTGGGTTTGGACATCGCCGCCGCCGTCGGATGGGTGTTCCTCTGGGAAGCGGCGGCACGGTCCCCGTGGCGGCGCGTCGGGAAGGTCCTGGGTGTGGCGTCGGCGTCAGTAGGCATGCTCAGCATGTTGTATCTCTTGCCGCTATGGGTAGGGATGGCGACGCCGCGCCCCTTCTATCACTCCGTGTGGTGGCCGTCCAGTTGGAACCCTCGGGTGAAGGCGGCCAGCGTGAGCCAAACGCAAAGTTTCCCCTTGACCTACCATCCCACGTCGCAGCACGTGCAGGCCTGGACCGGACTCAGCCGCCCGACCGGCCTCGCGGCGCTCCCCACCCCCTGGACCATGTTCCGCGGCGCGCCTACGCATAACAGCGCCTATAGGGCCGCATGGACGCTTCAGCGTGGGTATGCGCTCCATCTGGGAACGGCGGTGGCGGAGGCGCCGACCGTGGCGGGGAGCACCTTTTACGTGGGCACCAACAGCGATCAGCTCTACGCGGTTAATGTGCTCACTGGGCAGGTGGAATGGTCGGTCGGCGTGCCCAATATGGCCATGACGGCGCCGTTGGTGGACAACAACTTGGTCGTCATCGGCATCGGCAACAATGGTTTTCGCGCCTATGAGCCGCGGCAAGGGTGGATTCGGGGTCAAGGGGCCAACGGCGTCATGGCGTTCAATGCGGAAAATGGCCACGAAGCGTGGTACTACGCGACCACGGGCGAGGACATGGCCACTCCGGTGATTCACGGGCAGGTGGTCTATGAGGTGACGGGTGGCGGACGCCTCATTGCCCTTAATTTGGAAACGGGCGCATTGCTCTGGCAAAAGCGGATCGGCGGCTTTGACAGCATGTCGAGCCTCATGATGGTGGGGCATGAGCTGTACGTAGCAACCAACCTCTATCTGCATGCCTATCCCGCCACTCGCTCCACGGTCTGGGCCATCAACGTGGACACCCAAAAGGTGAGCTGGCGGACCCATGTTCGGGTGGCCTCGGGGTTGTCGGACTGCACCGTGGCCGTCGATGCTGGGCTCGTCTTTGTCGCGGGGGTGCCAGCCATTTCCAATCATGGTCAAGGAACGCGGCTCTCCAACAAGTTGTTCGCCCTGAGCGCCGCCACCGGGAAAGTGCTCTGGTCGCGGTCCCTCGGCACGGGAGAGATTAAGGTGCTTGACCAGGAGGAGGAAGGCATTCCCCTAGCCGTGCACGGCGTGGTGTATATCGGAAGCCCGGTCACCCATCAGCTCACGGCGTTCTCGGAAGCGCGGGGGCGCCTCCTCTGGACGGCGCACCTGCCGGCGCCGGTGACCGGCAATCCGGTCATGGTCCATCGCCAACTGGTGGTCGCTGCCATGAACGGAAGGCTTTACCTCGTGAACGCAGCCAATGGGCATGTTGTGGGCCGAGACCCCGCATCGCTGGGGCCCATCGGACCAGCAAGCCCGCTCATCGTATCCAATGCCTTGCTTCAATCCACACTGAACGGAGATGTTGTGGTGCAGCGGATCGGTGGTTAGGTTTTTTGTCTTCAATGCGTGTATGATGGAGACAGAGGGAGGGATTCCCGTGCTGCCACGAAAATGGAGCAATTTGGAACGTCAGCGTCCGCGTTTGCGGTGGACCAAATGGGGGATGGGCGCTGGCGTGGTGTTGACTGGGCTGGGGTTGTTGGGCGTTGGCAGTTGGCCATTAGGGATCGTGGTGCTGGCTGGATCGGCGATATGGGCGTACACCATCCTCAACAAGTAGAAGTCCGATGGACTGGGTCAGATTTTTTTTCGACAAATTGTGTCACCGGAAGTCGAAACCCGCGCTAGGCGCGGGTTTTTGCTCGCATTGGGCAATTTGGTGACAAGTCTTAAATGTTGTTCTCAATATCTAGTAGGTACTATAATGAGGAACGTACTAGATAGAGGGGATTCTGTGATGCGGTGCCCATTCTGCCATTATCCAGATAGTAAGGTATTGGACTCGCGGCCAGCGGAAGATGGACAGGCCATTCGGCGTCGGCGCGAATGCCTCGACTGCCATCGACGGTTCACCTCCTATGAGCGGGTTGAGGAAATTCCCGTTTGGGTGGTCAAGAAGGATGGCCGCCGGGAAGCGTTTGACCGTTCCAAAATTCTCCGGGGTCTATTGACGGCGTGTGAGAAACGGCCCATTTCGCTCGATCGGTTGGAACAAGTGGTGGATCGGGTGGAGCGGGACGTGCGGGATGCCGCCAGCGGCGAAATCGCCACCCGGTCCATCGGGGAACTGGTGATGCAGGAACTCCGGCAATTGGATGAGGTTGCCTATGTCCGTTTTGCTTCCGTCTATCGGCAATTCACCGACATCGAAGGATTTCGCCAAGAGCTAGAACGTTTGATTCAGGCCCAAAGGCCTCAGGATTAAGGAGGAGAGGACTCAGGATGGAATTGGAGACCGGTTTTAGCTCCGAACTGAGCTGGAAAATATTTTTAGACCGCTACACAATGAAAGACCCCAGCCGGGAATTTCAGGTCGGTGACTTGGTCATAGCCCTGGTCGAAGCGCATCCTAAATGGCCCAAAAAGGACGTCGGCATTGTAAAAGCCCTTTTAGACAACAATTTTTTGTCCATTGAACTCATCACCGGTCCCCAAAAGGGAGAAATCATTGAGCGGCGCCACAGCGAATGCGATCGTCCGCTGGAGACCACCATTCACGATGTGGCCCGGCGTGTCGCCAAGGGCGTGGCGTCGGTGGAAAAGCCCAAGGTGCGGAAAGACGTGGAAGACAGCTTTGCGCGGGAAATCGGCGCACTGCGGTTTGTTCCCGGCGGTCGCATTTGGGCCGGTGCGGGTACCGGCCAAAAGCTCACCTTTTTCAACTGCTATGTCATTCCCTCTCCGAAAGACAGCCGGCAGGGCATTGTCGAGTCGCTGGGCCAGATGATCGAAATCATGAGCCGCGGCGGCGGCGTAGGCATCAACATCTCCTCGCTGCGTCCCTCCCGTGCCATTGTTCGCGGCGTCAACGGGCGGTCCTCCGGGGCTGTCTCGTGGATGGACCTGTTCTCGCGCGCGACCGGGCTGGTGGAGCAGGGGGGATCGCGCCGCGGTGCCTTGATGCTGCAGATTGAGGACTGGCATCCCGATGTGTGGCGCTTTATTGAAATCAAGAAGACCCCAGGCATGGTGGAGAACGCCAACATCAGCGTACGCATCTCCGACTCCTTCATGGCGGCTGTGAAAGCGGATGGGGACTGGGACTTGGTATTCCCCGACACCACTGATCCTGAATACGACGAGCTCTGGGATGGAAATCTGGAGACCTGGCGGGGACGGGGAAAGCCGGTGGTCCATTATGAAACGGTCAAGGCCAAGAAGCTGTGGAGCGCCATCATCCAAGGGGCCTGGGAGGCCGCGGAACCCGGCATCGTGTTCGATGAGCGGCACGAAAAGGACTCGAACAGCTGGTATTTCAACCCCTTGATCAGCACCAACCCCTGCGCCGAACAGCCGTTGCCGGCTTGGGGCGTGTGCACTCTGGGACACATCAATCTCTCCGTCTTTTATGACGAAAAGACCCAGGATGTCGACTGGGACGCGCTCAAGGTGACCGTGCGGATGGGAACGCGGTTTCTGGATGACATTGTGGACGCCACGCCGTACTTCTTCGACCAGAATTACGAAAACCAGCAGCGGGAGCGCCGCATCGGCCTCGGAACCATGGGATTGGGCGAGCTCTTGATTCGGTTGGGCCTCCGTTATGGCAGTCCCGAGTCGATCCAATTCATCGACAAGCTGTATGAGTTCATTGCCACTGAGGCCTACATCTATGATGTTGAACTTGCCAAGGAGAAGGGGGTTTTCCCCCAGTTCGACGCGGCGAAGTATCTAGAAAGCGGCTTCATGCAGCGGATGCCGGAACGGGTCCGTGAACTGATTCGGCAGAATGGCACGCGCAATGTCACCATTCTGACACAGGCCCCGACTGGCACCGTGGGCAGCATGGTGGGAACCAGCACGGGCATTGAGCCGTTTTATGCCCTCACATACTTCCGTCAGTCCCGATTGGGCTTTGACGAGCAATATGTGCAGGTCGCCCAGGACTGGCTCGATGCCCATCCTGGTGAAGAGTTGCCGGATTACTTTGTCGGGGCCATGGACCTAACCCCTGAGGAGCACGTCTACGTGCAGGCAGCGATTCAGCGCTGGACCGACTCCAGCATCTCGAAGACCGCTAATGCCCCCAGCACGTATACGGTTGAGGACACCGCCAAACTCTATGAGTTGGCGTATGATCTGGGTTGCAAGGGCGTGACGATCTACCGTGACCAGAGCCGCCAGGAGCAGGTGCTGCACTTGGCGGAGAGCCCCAAGACGGAGGAGCCGAAGTCCCAGACTTCCGCTTATGTGGACACCGGAGTGGATGTCGAAGTCTACCCCGTGCCGGCTCAGGTCAACGGGCGCACCTATCGCAAGGAGACGCCGGCCGGCACGGCGCGCGTGGTAATCAACGAAGTGGACGGGAACCCCTTTGAGGTGTTCATGCTTCTCGGCCGAGCCGGGTCTGAGGTGCAGTCCTTCATGGAGGCCTTGGGGCGCATTATTAGTCTCTATCTCCGGTCCAACGGGAACGTTACGCCGCGTCGGCGACTGGAACTGGTGTCAGAACAGTTGAAGGGCATTGGCGGAGCGAACCAAATGGGATTTGGGCCCGGCCGCGTCCTCAGTGTGGTGGATGCGATTGGAAAGCTCCTGGAAAGTCATTTGAGCCAAGGCAAGGGCGAAATGGCGGCCACTATCGCCGAGCCGCAGGCGTTGCAGCTGCAGGCAGTGTCCGCCAAGGCTCCTGAGCGCCGGAAGACTCAGCAAACGTATGATCTTTGCCCACAGTGCGATGCTCCTACACTGATCTATGAAGAGGGTTGCCAGCATTGCGCATCCTGCGGCTACTCGAAGTGTTAGGATCAGTCTAACTATTGCCCGTGGTTGGTGGGCTCAACATCGCTTAAATTAAGGGGTTCTGGATATGACACGAGTCGTATCCAGAACCCTTCTTACTGACTGATCGGGACCTTCCACCTCCGCTGGAGCCGTTGACAACAAGACCAAACTAGACTAGACTAAACTAAGGTTGGTAATTCGAGGTGACTTGGATGAAGTCCGTAAACATTCATGAGGCAAAAACTCACCTTTCGCGGCTTCTTGATGAGGTGAGTCGAGGCGAGGAAATAACGATTGCCAAGGCGGGCAAGCCCATTGCGCGGCTGGTCCCGGTAACGACCTCGCGACCCACTCGCACACCGGGCTTTTTACGTGGGAAGATCCGTATTTCCGATGATTTCGATGCGCCGTTACCCGACGACGTGCAAAGGAGTTTTGAAGGGGCCGACGAGTGATGCTGTTGCTCGATACGCACATCTACTTATGGTACCTGGTCGATTCTCCACGCATTACGCGGGAGATTTCCGAGCAGATTTCGGAAGCCGACGTGGTTCTTGTTAGTGCGGCATCCATTTGGGAAGCTGCCATCAAAATCGGTCTAGGAAAACTTGATGCCAAGATTTCTGACCTCGTTAAGGGCATCGAGGCCAGCGGATTTTCGGAGCTGCCCGTGAGTGCCGAGGACGCGAGTATGGTAGCGAGCTTGCCGCCCATTCATAATGATCCGTTTGACCGGCTACTCGTTGCTCAAGCACTAGCCGGACCGTTTCGCCTACTCACCGCTGACTCGACCGTGGCCAAATACTCGGACGTGGTCCAGCTGGTGACGTGATACGAAGTTCACAGTTGGTGGGGGCGGCGGGCGGGACCGCGAAGCTTTACGGTCGGAATGCGAATTTGTGAGCACTGCCCAAACTCCTCGGTCGGCTGCATCGTATTGAGCTGCACCGTTTGCGTTGGTGCACAACGCGGCCTGAAGATATGATTATAGAGGGGCTCTGGATATGACAGAACTCGTATCCAGGGCTCCTTTTGCTGGGTGGTCGGCAGTTTCCGCCTCCGCGGCGGCATCGGGTTGGCAGTAAGCACATAACGGACTAACTAAACTAATTTTGGTAGTTAGAGGTGACTTGAACACTGCACAAGCATTGATCAAACCCTAAACGGGATCCTAAACACCCTGACCATTGGGAACGACCTCTCAAAAGCGCAGTTGGTGGTCCTCTCACACGTATCCAGTCGGATCGCAAGAATTGTGTACACCAACACAAACGTTTCGGCTACCGCAAACGGTCGCCACGTCTGAGGCGCAAGGCCGGCGGCGAGGAGACCGAGGAAGCCGCCACATCCGGCGTCAAGCGCGTCATGGTTTTGGCGTTGCTCCGGTCGACAATACCTGCTCGAGCGGGGAGTCCCCCGACGAGATCGGCCCTATCAGATTGGCATGCATGGGAAAGGGCTGAGCCATTGTCTGAGCGGGATGTATGATGCACGCCGCTTATCCCGGGTGTTCCCGGCGTGTGCCGTGGCAGAATCCCTTAAATCGCGGCCTTTCGTGCCATCCCATGGTAGCATGGGTTTCGGTGGCGTGAATGAACCTTATGAAAAATGCACTAATAGCGGGATTTCTGTTCGCAGCGCTGGTGCCCTCCGCGGGATGCGGCTTGTTGAGTGCCGCTCCCTAAAAGAGGGTGGATAGTGCCCAGCGGTCAGCAATTCCAAGGCCATGGATACAACGAGTGGCGGATACACGTTGGCGCAACTCCAGAAGGCGTACGATGTGACGCCACTCTATGCGGTAGGATATTGCGGTCAGGGTCAAACTGTCGCCATTGTGATTGTGATCGGGAACCTGGAAGATGCGGCCGTCCGCCGCAACGTGGCGCAGTTCTCCGCCTTCTATCAGCTGCCCCAGCCCGATGTGCAGTATGTGCATGTGGCTGGAGACGCCATCGACGGCGTGTGGGATCGCGAGGCCACAACAACGCGGTGGGTGGCTTTCCCTATATTCTCCAGCATCATGTGAGCGCCATCGTGTCATATTCGGACAATGGCCCGGATGCCACACCGGCACCAGCCGGAATTGCAGGCTTTCAACCGCGTGCTGCATTGACTGGCGCTCGCCGGCACCACCATCCTGAAAGGGACGGGAGACGTCCGCGGCATTTCCGATGTCCCGGCCTCGAGTCCTTGGGTGACAGCCCTTGGAGGCACCTGGCTCACTATCCGCCGGAATGGCGCGTACGTGGGAGAACAGGCTTGGTGGCAGAGCTAGGGAGTGGCAAGGCAATTATGATGGAGTCGCGCCCACTCGGTCCGGATTAAGCGGACGGGTGCGGGCCGCAGTGATCCAAGCGAAATGGAGGACGAGAGAATGTTCGGCATCGGCAAGAAGTGTTTTTTCTGTCGGAAGAAAGCGGTAAGCCCGCGTTGCTATGTCGCGGATACGGGAAAGCAAGTGTCCGTCTGTGTCCATTGCGTTCCCTATGCAGAGAGACGCGCCTTTCGCAAATGCTAGAAATCTCGATTAGGAAACGAATCCCAAGACTTATCCGTTGTTAGGGTGAGGAAGGTGTTGGAGAAGACCAGGGAGGGGATGGAGATGAAGTTTTGGGATGCGTTTGGACATCACGTGAAGCCGTCCAACCAGAACGAGGAACTGGCGGGATTTCGGCGTGTTGGCGGACAGGTGCTGGAGGTGCTGGAGCAATTGCAGACGTCGGCAGTCCCTACGGCCCATGCGTATATCCAGGTCGCGCGGTGTCTTGAACTGTTTGCCGACGGGTTGGTGGAACCGTATGTGACGGATGGGGGCGGGGCCTTGGGCACACCCAACTGGGTGGAGCATCAGGCGCTCCAGATGTACCGCCCAATTCCTGTCCTGGTGACCGCGGCCAAGCAGGAGGCTATTGATCCCAACGGGACGCGGGACTTGGAGTTGCCGTGGATTTTGGGCGGTCGCGTGTTTGGGGTGGAGCGCGAGGACACCAAAATACTGGAGTCCTATCTAGGCGCTGTCAAGGCTGTCATGGACCATGTCGAGGTTTTCCTGTCCGGGGTGGGCAACCCGAAGAAGGCTCGCCTGTATTGGGCGGAAGCCACCACCAACTACGATTCGGCCCGCTA
>JAKADO010000105.1 GCA_021820485.1 Bacillota bacterium | reverse complement strand
CATTCAATCATCGGGATGATCAGGCCCCACACCTCGTAGATTGACGTTACGAAGCGATTTGGTTATGCTTGGGAAAATTCGATGTGGTCGATTCCATCGCCCGGCTTGGAGGCGATTTTTTGCCATGCCAGGCGTCGCCCGACCTTCTGGGGAGGAGACACCGTGATTCAGGTCTACGACAGCCTTACTCGGCAAATGGCGCCTTTCAAGCCGCACATTCCTGGGCATGTCAGCATATACACCTGCGGTGTCACTCCCTATGATCACAGCCACATCGGCCATGCCCGGCCGGCCGTGGTGTGGGACGTGATTCGTCGGCATCTTCGCCGGCGCGGGTATGTGGTGACCTTTGTGCAAAATTTTACCGATATTGACGACAAGATTATCCGTCGAGCGGAAGAGCTGGGACGACCGGTCGACGACCTGGCGACGGAGTACATGGCCGAATATCACCAGATCTTGGACCATTTGGGCGTCATGCCGCCAGACTATGCACCGCGCGTCACCGAGAATATCGGTCCGATAGTGGAGTACATCGAGGCGCTCATCCAAAAGGGGAAGGCCTATGCGGCCAGGGGTGACGTGTATTTTCGGGTCAAAAGCGACCCTGAGTACGGGCGCCTTTCCGGGCGCAAGCTGGAGGACATGCTGGAAGGCGTGCGGGTGGAGGTGGAACCGGGTAAGGAATATCCCGGCGACTTTGCCTTGTGGAAGTCAGCTGGCGCGGGAGAACCTGCCTGGCCGAGTCCGTGGGGCCCCGGACGGCCCGGTTGGCACATTGAGTGCTCGGCGATGTCCATGCGGTATTTGGGAGCGCATTTTGACATGCATGGCGGGGGTATGGACCTCATTTTTCCCCACCATGAAAATGAGCGGGCCCAGTCACGGGCATACTTGGAGGACGAGGCGGTCACGCTCTGGGTGCACAGCGGTCTCATTACCCGGGGCGATGTGAAAATGTCGAAATCCCTGAAAAATGGGGTCACGCTGGGCGAACTCTTGGATCAGTTTCCTCCCCATGTGCTGCGCACCTATCTATTAAGCGTGCACTACCGCTCGCCGCTCGATTTTGACGAGCGCTACATCCAGGACTGGAGCCGGGCGCTTAGCCGCATTGATCGGCTATGGCAGGATGTGCGTGAAGCGCCGCCCGCCCGGGACGTCGCGGATGGGGATTGGGCGGAAACGCTGGTCGGGTTTGAGGAGCAATTCTTGGCGGCGCTGGATGACGATTTCAACACGGCGCGGGCTTTCGCGATCGTCTTTGATATGGTCAATGCCGCACATCGGGGCATTGACCAAGGTAATGGGGAGATGGCCCGCGGGCTGGCGCGTCGGAATCTTGCGGTGGCCGATGACATACTGGGCTTCCTGCCGGAACAGCCCGGCACAGGCGCCATGGATGAGGCATTGCTTCAATCGGTGGTGTCCGCCCGGGACGGGGCCCGCCGAGAACGGAATTGGGCCTTTTCGGATGCATTGCGCACCATTTTGACAGACGCCGGGTATGAGGTGCTGGACGGGGCGGACGGGACGCGCGTGCATCGGCGTTCATTGCACGACACCAACTGAGAATAGAGGGATATGATGGCGCGCGAGCGGGAGCGAAAGAACAACGGATTGAAGACCACGGGGGAGCGAGCCGGCGGACGGCGGGGGCGTGGCACAGCGGATCGCGGGCGTCCATACGCGCAAAAACCGCAGGAGCGGCCCAACCGGGACGTGGAGCGCCGTCCACCGTCCTTTCAGCGTCGTCCGTTTGAGGATCTGGAAGACACCCCAGTGCTGGTGGGCCGACACCCGGTGCTCGAGGCGTTTCGGTCAGGCCGCGCCATTACCCGGCTCTGGGTACAGGAGTCGATAAAGGAAGGAAGTCTCCGTGAGATTGTGGCGTTGGCGCGGGAGCAGCATGTGCCGGTGACCGAGGTCCCCAAGCCCTTTTTGGATCGATTGGCGGGCGATGTGCCGCACCAAGGCGTCGGCGCTCAGGTGGCGTTGAAGCCTACCCTGAATTTGGACGAGCTGCCTGAGCTCATCAAGGCATCGAGCCAACCCTTGCTCTATATATTAGATGGTATCCAGGATCCCCACAATTTGGGGGCGATTCTTCGCACCGCAGATGCGACAGGTGCGACGGCGGTGATTATCCCGGAGCGCGGCGCGGCAGGGCTGACGGCGGTGGTGGCGAAGGCGTCGGCCGGCGCCATCGAATATGTGCCGGTGGTCCGGGTCACCAATTTGGCTCAGGCGATTGACAAGGTCAAAGATGCTGGCGTGTTTGTCTTTGCGGCGGACCCAGACGCGTCGAAGCTTTACACGGAGGTGGACTGGACCGGTCCGGTGGCGGTTGTAATCGGCGCGGAAGGCCGCGGCATTCGCCCACTGATTCGGACACGGTCCGACGAATTGGTGAAACTGCCGATGTTGGGTCAAGTCGCTTCATTGAATGCCTCCAATGCCGCGTCGGCGATCGGGTTCGAGGCGGTTCGACAGCGCGCCGGGACAACTCCGTATTGACGCGGGTTTAAAGGCCCGACTATAATGGCACATAGATTACGCATGATGTTTCATTCATGGCGAATGTCGGGAATGGACCACGGATTGTTGTAAAAGACTGATTTTTGCAACTACGTCTGGCGATGGAGGCGATGTGAGTGAGCGTTGGCCCTGTGCACAATCTAACCAAGAGCTACGAGACGATGCTGGATGAGGATATCGTCAATGAAGCGCGCGAGGGCAACGGAGAGGCCTTGGAGTTTCTCATTCACAAATACCGCAATTTTGTGCGGGCAAAAGCGCGCTCCTACTTTTTAATTGGCGCCGATCGTGAGGACATCATTCAGGAAGGCATGATTGGCCTGTATAAAGCCATTCGAGACTTTCGCAATGATAAGTTGGCATCATTTCGAGCCTTTGCCGAATTGTGCATTACCCGTCAAATCATTACCGCGATTAAGACGGCGACCCGCCAAAAGCACATTCCGCTAAATTCCTACATTTCTTTAAACAAACCGATTTACGAAGAGGATTCGGATCGCACGCTGATGGATGTGATCTCGACCTCGCGAGTTTCGGACCCGGAGGAAATGGTCATCAATCGCGAGGAATTCGGAGACATCGAGGAGAAAATGGGCGAGATATTAAGCGACCTGGAATGGAAGGTCCTGATGTCCTACCTTGATGGCCGTTCCTATCAGGAAATTGCAGTCGAATTGAAGCGCCACGTGAAGTCCATCGACAATGCCTTGCAGCGCGTCAAGCGGAAACTGGAACGGTATTTGGATGGCCGGTTGGCGTTGCCTCTGACTACCCCGGATTTGACGGACAGCGACTTTTAGAAACTGTTCTGCGGGGAACCGGTCCGTTGCGACCCCGGGTCCCGTGTCCTCCCCATTTTTCATCAACGTGGCGGGTTTGCCAGGCGATGTGAGGAGCCGTACGGCGGCAAACGATTTTTCGTGGCGTAGGCTTGCGCTGGGCGCAGGCAAAAGCGGCCATCTCTCGTTGCGGTGACGACTTTCTGTCGTCGCCGTTTTTCATGTTTTCACCGACGCGTACGGACTAAGCGCTTTGACGTCTCGACTGGCGCTTCAAGTTCCGCCAGAGCTTGAGAAGCTCAGCCTCTTCGAATGCCGTTAGGGGCGCTTGGCGGTAGAAGGCTGCCTCCAGCAATCGCACCATCGGCCAAATCTTCTCTCGGTCATCCGGAAAGAATCGCACCCATTCGGCTCCCCATTGACGAGGGCTTTGGTGATGTCTCCTCACGCCCAAGCGGCGATGGCTCAGCGACTGGAGTTGGGGCCAAAGCCGCTCCGCTAGGGCCCGCTGCCGTCGGCGGCTGCGGACGGTAAGAGCGGTGCTGGTTAGGCCTAGGATGAGCAGTGCAAGCGCCGGCCAGATCCAAGAGGTCTTTGAGGATAGGCGGCGGTGCTGCGATTGGTTGCCCGCCTTGCCCCCTGCGACATTGGGATGCAGCCGTGCGAGAATGGGTGAGGTCTTGCTTTTGTGAACCGCAGGGGTACTCGGCGTCGTCAGGGCTCCTGACGGTTTGACGTGGGCCTGCCCCTTCGATGTGGGATTCGATGATATCGGCACCTGGAATCCGGGCGTAGGGTCAAACGGAACCCAGCCGATGTGATTGACCCAGATTTCGGCCCACGAATGGGCGTCGACGGCGCGCACCAGATAGCCGTGGCGGGAGGTATCCCATTGCCCCGGGCTGTAGCCAACCACCCATCGGGCCGGTACCTTCAGAGAGCGCATCATCATGATGAAGGTGGTCGAGAACTGATCGCAATAGCCTTGGCGATCCACGAATAGAAAATGGTTGACGACGTCATTGTGCTGAGTCGGCGTCACGTTGTAGGAGTATCGATAGTGGTGGTCCAGATACCGCTTGATGGCGTTTGCGGCCGCCCATGGGCCGGTTGTGCCGCGGGTGATGCGGGCGGCCAACTGGGCCACTTTGGGCGATAAGTTGCGGGGCATTTGCATATCGGCGGACAGACTGGCGGGCGCCGGTGAAAACGGCGCCTGACTCAGCGTGGCGCCATTGAAGTTCGGAACTAGGCTCACTACGCGGTAATGCTTGGCGGATGAGGCAACAAAACGCTGCGAGCGCGGGTGCACGGTGACCGGAAGCGAAAAGCTCGTGGGCACGCCGGTATAGAACAGGGTGGTCAACGGACCGGATGCCAAGTCGGTGATGGTCGAGACCACTTGGCGGTTGGGAACCGCGGCGAGGCCGAAGGAGGGGGTGATGAGCGGGATGCCCGAGTCGGCTGGCGATGCGGCGTAGGTGAAGATGACGCCCGAATTCGACCAGGTGGTGCCGTTGAAATGGCTGTAGACGGCGGCTTGCCAGTAATAAGGAGAGGATGTCTTGGCGAGAAACACGGGCTGCTGGCTCGGCACCAGTGAATGGCCAATGTGAGTCACGCCAGGGCCGTAGCCGGTGACGTCAGAATTGCCGACTGGCGCAAGGCTCGCCCACACCGGTCCCTTGAAGATGCCGAGGGGATCCACGGCACGGTGCGGTGGCATCTGCCAGCCAACCACCAGCGGCATGAGGAGTACCAAGCCCCAGATGAGGTAATGGCGTCGGGGCGGAGACAACCGATAGGCGCCGCGGGACAACCGGGCCTGATGCAGGATAGCCAAAACGGCTAGGCCCAGGATGAGATAGGCTGCCAAGGGGGCCTCCGCAGGCAGGTGCCAGAGTACGTGGTTCAGGGGAATGACCACCGCGCCCAGCGCGCCTAACGCCAGCGCCTGTCCGTAGTGCCGGCACTGACGGAATAGGAGCCAGCCGAGAAATCCTCCTAGGAGCAGCAGCGGGGCGGCCAAGTGGGCACTCATTTGGTTCCAATCCTGTACGGGAAGCGCGAGGAGTTTGTGAACGGCGCCGCCGATCACGACGCGCACCCAATGCAAGGAGGCCCACGTGTTCCACGCCAGGGAGAGCTCGCCGTAGAGGACAAGAACCCAATGAGCGGCGCGCAGCGACCAATGCGGCCACAGGTCAGCTGCGCTGAGAAAGAGCGGCGTGAAGGCCAACAACATGGGATGAACGTAGCCTCCAGCATGGGCGAACGGCCAGAATAAGGCGGTCATCCATGCGCCCAACAGGAGCGAGTACCAGGCCCGATTCATCGCGCACCTCCCACATCGGCCAAACGGGGATTGAGTGCACGGGGAAGGTCGACCAACTGCTTGACAGCATCAGGGCCAACCGGGATGACGATGTCGGCGGTGCTCCGCCAAGCATCCTGATGGGAAACGGAGGTTACCGCCACTAATCGCGTGCCTGTTCGAGGGGGATGAAAGCCCGGAGATCCATAGGGATCGTAGCCCAAACCGCTTAAGAAGTTCATCATCGCCGCCAAGGGCCCGATACCGGCGGCCGGTCCAAAGCCGGTCTCCGGCGTGTCCATGGCAGCCAGCCCGATGGCTTCGTGGTTCTGATGGGCGTATTGTATCAACGAGGCAGCCACGGAGATGGCTACCTCCCAATCTTCGGGAGTAAAGTGACGCGTGCTGTCCAACACCACCGTAAATTCCGGCTTGGTCTCGGGTTCAAATTGCTTGACCTTGAAGTCGCCGGTATGAGCGGATGTTTTCCAATGCACATGCGAGAGCCGGTCACCCGGCACATATTCGCGAATGCCCCGAAGATGGCTTGATTCCTCCCGGGTCGGTTGCGGAGAAAGGTTTTCCCCATGCCAAATGCGTGAGAACAGCCGCGTGCCGGCTAACGGAATGGTGGCCGGCCAGACCACGAATTGGACCGGTACGCTTAAGCGGCGGCTGCGCCGGAAGAATCCGAACAGGTCGCTGGTGACCAGCGACACCGCGTCGAGCTCGTAGGCGCCGCGCTTGAGGGACGGAATCTGGTAGCCGACCGGAACCGGCCGCGTTCCGACCTGATGCAGCAAAAAGTGAGGCTGTGAAACTCCCAGTCGAATTGGCAAATGGTCGATGACGGAAAGATTCGGCCAGAACCAATACCGGGTCGAGGATACGCTGAGGGTGACGTTAAGGGTCTCGCCGGCATGGTAGGGTCCCGGACGCACGCTGCGTTGCACCTCGATGGCGGAGAGAGGTCCGGCTTGGCTGAGAAACACCACGACCACCAGCATCAGCACGAAGCCGAAGAGGTGCCAGGCGAGATAGCCGCCCTGGTAGACGGCATACAGCACGACCGCCACTAAGGCTCCGAAGCTGAGAATCCAGCGCGAATGCCGCCTCATTGGGATTCTGCGGCCGGAACAGGTACCGCTCTCAAAATTTCTTGAAAGACTTCGTGGACCAGGTCCGGGCTGGGATTGGCCGTCGCTCGGGACAGGATGAGGCGATGCTCCACCACCTGCGGAGCGAGCGTGACGACGTCGTCGGGCACTACATAGCTGCGGCTGTGCAGAAGCGCCCATGATTGGGCGGCGCGATAGAGGGCCAGTGTGGCGCGCGGACTCATGCCGAGGTAGACGCGCGCGGAATGCCGGGTGGCATAGGCCAGTTCGGCGATGTATCGCCGAACCGCGTCGGAAACATGGATGGCTTGCACGTCTTTCATCAATTCAAGGAGCCGTTCCTTGCTCATGACCGGCGTTAGTTCCGCGACGGCGCGGCGCTCTGTGGAGGCCAGAATTCGCGTTTCCTCATCCACGCTGGGGTAGCCCACGTTGAGGCGAAAGAGGAAGCGGTCCAACTGACTCTCCGGAAGCGGGAACGTGCCTTCATACTCTATTGGATTTTGGGTGGCCACCACCAGGAAGGGGGCCTCCAATGCGTGGCTCACTCCGTCGACGGTCACTTGGCCTTCTTCCATGACCTCCAAGAGCGCACTCTGAGTGCGTGGGGAGGTCCGGTTGATCTCGTCGGCCAGCACGAGATGGGCAAAGATGGGGCCTGGCTGAAATTCGAACTGATGTGTGCCGGGATGGAAGATGGTCACGCCGGTAATGTCGGTAGGCAGCAAGTCGGGCGTGCACTGAATGCGCCGGTAGTGCAAGCTGACGCTTTGCGCCAGTGTTTTGGCAATGGTGGTCTTTCCCACCCCTGGCACGTCATCCAGCAATACGTGTCCGCCGGCCAAAAGGGAGGTCACCATATATTCCATCACGCGTCGCTTGCCGATGACCACGGTCTCTAGGTTTTGAATGATGCGCTCAAGTTCAGGGTGCAGAGCATCCAATGGATTCGTGGCTTGGGGGCGTTCGAGCATTCGCAATCCCTCGTTCTACAAATTATTGGTAAATATCTTCGGGGTGACAAGAGGAAAATCCTCCGTCCTCCAAGAGAACGTTTCGACGAGAAGTTGGGTTACATCCCCGTGTCCTGCACGAAGGCTGCGACAGAAGGCAAAAAGGGCATACGGATTCTGTTGATCGCTCGGTTAGGGCGGCTGTTCTCATGTCAAGACAAATTCGGACTATGCGTTTGATCCACAGGGATTCACCAAATTTGAGTCTCCCCGCGCTATCGAGCGTGCGCTACGCCGCGTCGGTTGGAGCGCGGGAACTTCCGGGGGTTGGTGCCTAAAGCGTGCAACCCAAGGACTCCTTAGGACGAAGGAGATCGGGTCGGTTTCCACGCATGGGCGGATAGCGGGGGACGAGCCTCATAAAAGAAGGCCTTGCAACCATTGGCCGGAAGTCTTACCCTCATAGCCGCGCTGGGCAGCGCGAAAGTTGGGTCTCCCAACTCGCGGCCGATCTTTGAGCCGAACTGGGAAAAACCCGTTTTGAACCGCGACAGCATTCATCCACCAAGGATGCCTTGGTGACAATTTGGCGTAAATTTAAGCGGCGTGGAATGGTCGTCGATGTCGGCACGGTAGACCAGGACGTCTTGGGGCTGATATATCGCGGCTCGATACGAGGAACACGGCCAGTGGCACCGCACCGCGCCGGCACGCCAAAAGGAGGCGTGGTGTCGCCCCTGGCGTGCAATTTTCTGCCAACTCCTTTTTGACCAGGGGCACTCCACCGGAGCGTCGTCTGTCCGCCAGCTACGCTCAGGACTTTCTTTCTGTCTCGTTGGTGTGGGTTGACAATATAATTGCGTAATGGCCAATAAAGATGGATCATGTCCTGTCAAGTGGTGTAAAAGTTCCGGCCTCCTAGTGACCCGCTAAGCGAGTTGCCTCTGTAAATCCCGCAACTCGTCCGGCGCGTGTGCGCCGGCTTCCAGTTTGGCCATCGACGTTTGGCTGAAGTACCGCCGCGGGAACGCCGCCCATTCATCGTTGTACTCCATCAACACCGCCCCCACGAGCCGCAACGCCGCAGCGC
>JAKADO010000104.1 GCA_021820485.1 Bacillota bacterium | reverse complement strand
AGAAAATCGCTTAATGGGGAGGGACGGCCGGGCGATTCGTAATGAAGGGCTCGTGGTTACCAACCTCTGCTTCACGGGTCAGTTCACCTTGGGCCTGGATGACGCCGTGGAGGATGGCAAGCGGGCTTTGGATGAAGCGGCTCAGTTGGGAGCTCCCACCGTCTTGGTGATTTCTGGACCGCTTCAATCCGAGAATGTGGGTGCGGCCGAAGGACTCCTGAAAGAGGGGCTCCATAGGCTCGCCGACCGGGCGGCGCGTCTCGGGATTACGTTGGCCGTGGAGGCGCTCCATCCGATGGACATGACGCAATGGACCATTGTCCCCACCGTCGATAAGGCGCTCGACATTCTCGACGACCTGGAACATCCCTCCATTCAACTCATGTTGGATCTCTACAACAGCTGGTGGGATCCGGGGCTTCCAGCGGCGATTCGTCGGGCCGGGCCTCGGGTTGCTGCGGTTCAGTTGGCGGATTGGCGCAATCCGACTAGGAGCTTTACGGACCGCACCGTGCCGGGAAGAGGGGTGGCCCCGCTTCGCCCATTGATCAGCGCCGTGGAACATACGGGCTATCAAGGCCTCTATGATCTTGAAATCTTCTCGGATGAGATTTGGAGTTCGCCGGAGGCGTATGAACGTACCGTGTCAGACGCAATTCATTGGTGGATGGAGGTCGAGCCTCATGCATGACGCGGACGTCCTCATCATCGGCGCCGGCCACAATGGACTGGCGGCCGGGATTGTGCTGGCACGGGCGGGACTCAAAGTGATGATTGTCGAAGCCCGGGACAGGGCGGGCGGTGCCGCCAAATCCGGGGAATTGACGCGACCGGGTTTCATACACGATTTCTATGCCAGCAATGTCGGCCTATTCTTGGGCTCAACACTGTACAGCGAATATGGGGGCGACATCCGCGCGGCGGGATTTCGGATCGATGTCGCGGATCAACCCTATGGGAGCGTGTTTCCGGACTCGCGGGCCCTTCCCGTCTATACCGACGCCGAGACCACCGACGAATCCATTGCAGCTTTTTCCCGTACGGATGTGAAGGCGTGGCATGACCTCGTGAAGGAGTTCCAAGAGGTCGCTCCGTACCTTTTTCCGTTGCTGAAACTGCCCATTCCGTCATGGGAGTTTGGAAAGGCCCTCTGGCGCTTGGGACGGGGGCTCGGGTGGACAAGAGCCCAAGAGCTGGCAGCGCTGTTGTTCCAGTCTCCGCGGCAGTTTGTGGACAGTCGATTCGTGTCCCCGGAAATGAAGGCGCTCCTGATTCCCTGGGGATATCATCTTGACTTTAACCCTGACGCCAGCGGCGGCGCGACCTTTCCATTCCTGGAGTCCATGGCGGACTTCGCCAATGGCATGGCGATTACTCACGGGGGCATAGGCCGACTGGTGGACGCCCTGGTGTTGGTGTTCAAGCAGAATGGCGGCGAGATGCTGTTGGGCAGGAGCGTCGAAAAGGTCCTGGTGCGCGGGGGGCGGGCTGTCGGTCTGCGGACCGCGGGCGGGGAGGTATTGACCGCCCGGCGCGCGGTGTTGGCCAATGTCACGCCAGCGGTGCTGTTTGGCGGGTTGGTGCCGGAAGACGCCGTGCCGCCTGCTTTCTATCAGCGCGTCCGGCGATTTCGCTATGGTCCGGGCACCATGATGGTGCACTTGGCGCTCAACGGCCCAGTCCCATGGCAGTCGGCTTCGATGGAGCGTTCCCTCTATGTTCATATCGCTCCTTATGTCGACGATGTGGCCGAGGCCGATCGGGAGGCTCGCCTGGGGCTTTTGCCTAAAAACCCCCTGTTGGTGGTGGGACAGCAGTCGGTGTGGGATTCATCCCGCGCCCCGGAGGGGACCCACACGCTTTGGGTGCAAGTGCGGTCCGTGCCCGCGAACCCCCGAGGCGATGCCGCGCACAGCATTGAAACCGCGGGTGGTTGGGATTCCATTAAGGAGGCCTATGCCGATCGGATGATCGAGAAGATTGAACGGTACGCACCCGGCCTTCGGGACCGGGTCATTGGCCGGGCCGTCCTTTCGCCGCTCGATTTGGAACGGGACAACGCCAACTTGGTGGGGGGAGACAGCGTTTCCGGCAGCCACCATCTTGATCAGTTCTATCTCTTCCGCCCAGTGCCCGGGTGGTCGCGTTACCGCACGCCCGTGGCGGGTTTATGGATGGCGGGTGCTTTCACGTGGCCGGGTGGGGGGCTGAACGCTACCTCTGGTTACCTAGCAGCTAAGGAGTTGTTAAAGATGCAACGATAAAGATTTGAGTTAGGAGTCCCTGCCCAACCATTTCTACAGTGTGCGAAAACGTCATGGTACCCGTATCCCGAAGAGATTCACATGGACACGGGCAACGCGGTGGCGTGCATTGCCCAGGCTTATGGCTGGAGCCGGAGACCGATTTATGACGTGTGCGTGAGATGTTGAAAGGGCAGTCCAAGCCACCACAGCCACCATGAGCCATGCACTGGGGGATTGCTTGCCGTACGATTGGCCAGTTTCGTGTGGGCCGTTTGCAATTGCTGGTTGAGGCTTACGATGAGCGCATGATCGCTTTGAATGGTCTTCGCGGCGTTATGAAACGCGGTCAGGTAGCCCGCGAGGAACGCCAGCCCGGATAAACCTACAGCCACGGCCAGCGTTATGCCGCTCCACATGATCCATTTGACCCAGTCAAAGTGCACGCTTTCAGCGCTGTTGGTCGTATTGGTTGGGGGTACCGATTTGGCCATCATGTTATCACCTCAACAGGGAGACGAATACTTCTGGCAATTCGTTGCATCCTATCGCCCTCATTTTTACTTTTTCTGGCTTAAAAATTGATTCCGTGGCGAGGCGGGGTTATATTTATTAGCTATCGTCCACGTCGGAGAAGTGCATTCGTAACCAATTGAAACCTTTCCTTACCACTGACGTTATGCTCCACAGACATGCTTATGCAGACAGGCTCTAGGGAGGATGCATCGGATGAGGAGCAAGTGGGTTATAGCCGCCTGGGCGATCGGAGCCTCGGGGTTTTTAGCTGGAGCAGGGGCGGTGGTTCACCAGTCCCTGCATCACCCCGCGCCGTCGGCGTCGGCGGCACGGGTCAAAAAACCACCCGTGCCTCACCAGGTTAAGAAGCCGACAGTGGCGAAATCCCCCGCGGCAACTCAGGACCAAACCGTAGGGGGAACGCCCGCGAGTTCGTCCCCAGGCCCCAGTTCAAGTGCGGGACTAACTGCGTTTAAGGGACAGTCGGTGTCTTTGGAGACGCCCGCGCTCACGTCGAGTGCCCTTCCCCGCAATTACCCTTTGGCGAACAATCCCGTTGAGTTTTATACGCCACGCGACTTTACGATGATCGAAGCGCTGTCCGCGGTCCTCAAGGGAGCGCCTGTGGCTGTTCAGATTTTTTCCGAGGCCACATCGCCCGTTCTGGCGTTGGCTGTCGCGTACAATGGGTCCCCGGTGGCAACGCACGTATTTTCCAACCCCATTTCGGTTGCTGCTGTAAGCGGGGAAAGTCTCTATATCGAGAGCCTTCCTCCGGATCAGGCACCCCAGTGGTATGGTTTCAACCTCATCAGCGGGGCCATGGTCGAAGGGGCCACCCCCCCACCGGGCTGGTCAACGACGAGCCCGGATATTCAGGGACTGCCGTTGGACATTGCTCGGACGACGTTGATGCCGAATCCAGACCCGACGACCGCGGTCGCCTCGGTTACGGGGTCCAGTTTACGCGATGTGCTGGTTGGGGAGGTCAACGCCATGCTGTTGACGGCGTTGGCGCCTAGTGAGGTTCTGGTCAACCAATCGACGCCAACCCAGGCGGCCTTAACGGCGCTCGTTCCGACACGATGGCGAACTATCGACTTTCAGGATGTGAGTGGCACTTGGGTTCCCACACGCATTCATACCACCACGGATCATTTGGCGTTAACGTATGATGTATCCTCTCAATCGGTCGTCATGCCGTACCCCGAAATGCAAACAGTGCAGCGGGCAATGGCGACGGACAACTATTCAGCGTTGGACACGCAAACTGGCGCACTCGCGAGATTGCCGATCAATCTCGAAGGGGCTTTTGTGAATGGCGTTAGGAACACCCCGAAAATCAATCTTTTGGACCAGGGCCGTTCCATACTTGCCCTCACGTACATGGTGAAGGACAACGGTCACACGGTCTATGTCCCGATTGGCTGGTACTGGTGGAAGAAACCGCCGAGTTTTCTGTCACCCGTCACGCCATCCGCGCCTCCGTCGGCCTCGCCTCCACCTAACGCGCCCCCCTCAAGTTCCAGCACCCCGGCCTCATGACCGTCACTGCGGCATGACGACGACACTCCCTGCCACGCGATGAGGCGCCTCGGCCCTTTCGGGGGAAATGCGGCTCTAAGGATCTCGTAGGGTTTTCGAAAGAACTTGGCGATTGTGGCCGTTCCCACGTTAAGATGTCCTGGACAGCCGGTCGTGAAGGAGGCGAGGGCAACGGGACGCGCATGGATCAAGAAGGGTCTTAATCGTGGGATTTTGCTGGTCCTCTATGGCGCCGCTGTCTTCCTCAGCCTCAGACTTAGCGCTCCCTTTCACGGACCCCAACGTGACGTCTGGATAGGCCTCGGCATGCTTCTGCTCCTGACCAGCGCAACTGACGTTCTCTTCAGTCGGCTCTTCCGGATTCTGCCGATAACGGCTGGAGTGGTTGGGCTCCTCTATTGGGTCAAACAGAATCAATTCACCCAGGCGATGCTTGTCTCGCACAGTGCATGGCTCATAGGGCTCCTCGGGGCTACCTGGGGCCTTCTCCGCGCCACGCGCCACACATGGGCCGCCGGCGACTGGTGGGTGGCTGGCGTCATGGTTTTTTTCGCGCCGCACCTAGCTGCGGCGGCGTGGCTTGCCGGCACGCTCATCCTGCTGACGCTGTATCGGTGGGGCACGGCACTGTTGAAGCTTCCCTTGAACACGCTGCCGCTTCTGCCGTTCGCGTTCTTCAGCTTCATCGGGGTGACGATTGGGTATTCGGTCATCCGTTAAGGCATTGTGGCAAGACGGACGCAGCGTCCAGTCCGACTATCCTCTTTGGTTGAATCGAATGGTGGTTTGCGGAATCGGTTGGGCTTCCGGCGACCCGGGGCGCGGGCGCGGCTCAATGTGAATGGTCATATCGAGGGTCGCCGCCTGGTCGTCCGGGATTACCGGTGTGACCACGTATTCTTGGTGCCAGTATCCGCGGCTGCCGCCTCCGCCGGATGATGTGCACTCGTATCCCGTGATGTCAAGGGTGATGCGAACCGGCCCCACAATCAGATGGGTGCTTTCAAGGTGGACGGCGAGGACACTGCAGTTGTTGTATTGACGCAAGTAGGGCACCGTGACCAGGAGATTTTCCTGTTGCTGGGCCAGCATCACGGGCACGAATCGCTCATAGCGGTCGGGCTCAACCCGTTCGCGCAGTTCGGGCCAGTGAAAGAGCGTGTTGAAGGTTTGGTGTAGGATGGGGACCGGCACGCCGTATTGCTCCGACCACTTTTCGAGATAGGCAACCTTGGGAAAGCCGGGTTTTCCATGGGATTGACGCTGACGCGCGGCGATGGACGAGACAATGCTCTCGTCGATGCTCTTCAGCTGCTCATCATAGTATTCCGTCGGTGGGTCCCATCGTCTTTTCATACGGCATCCCTCCTCCTTAACCTTGCCAGGATTTGGGTGGGGAAGCAAGCTCTGTAACCCAGATCGCCCCGCGCACGTTGAACGTCCTGAAACGATAATGAAGCGGGTGACTCTCGATATGATGAAACAACTTGTTGCGGCATCCGGCATTCTACTTGGGGGTCTCATGCTGGCGGGATGTGGCGCGATCTCTACTCCCCAATCGACCGCGGCGCCATCGACGGGCGTGAGTGCGTCGCGGCTCGTGATGAAACGACAACTTGTCGCCAATGACACTGCCCATCATCATCAAACGGGGGGAGCGCCCTATGTTCAAGGCACGATTAAAGGTCCGACGTGGACGGGCCCCCAAACGGTACCCAAACCTCAGCTCGTGCAAAATTTGCCTGTCCCGGGACCACTCACTATGGCGTACCATTTAAGTCCCACAGTATACACAGACCAAATCGATTTGGCCGTTCTAGCAGGAAGCACGGTTGCGGCACCGAGCAGGGGGGTGATCATTGTGGAATATTACAGGAATAACCTACCACCCGTGATAAAGACCATTCCTGATGCGGGTCAAGTGTCGATTATCGGTTTTAATGGAGACGAAATATCCCTCCAAGGAAGCCTCGGCGGTCATGGAGTATACGACGTAGCAACGAACAGCATATCATGGAGAAATACGGCGATGCATAAATAGGACGTCGCACGCATTCGCCAGAGGGTCTTCAGTCATAGAGGCGGACTGACCGTAGCTAAAAACAACACGTCTCGCTTTCTCCCTATTTCAACCAGATGATGGAAAGCGAAAGCCTGGCGTCGCGCGATTATAAAGCCGGAGCGCGCGGGTTCGACGCTATTTTCCTTCCGCCGACAATCCTCGGCACGCGGTAACTTATTCGCTCCGCCTGCGTTATTTACTATGACAGCGTTGCGAAGGAGCGAAACTTGCGTGCGGAAATCTTCCCTGGTGTATCTTGTGGTTGCCGTCCTCGTCGTTTTAGGCGTAATTCAAGTGGCCCGTCCGGTGGCTCGTCCCACCATGGCGGCCAATGTTCCGTCCACTCAACACATTGGCGGAACACCTCCGTCATTGCCATGGCCTTCCGGTGTACAAGCCGATGTGGGGGCATCCACGATTGGCGGGTGGTCGCAACACGGCCCACAGAGTGCGGAGCCCATCGGCAGCTTGGCTAAAATGATGACAGCGTACCTTGTTCTAAAGGCTCACCCTCTCGGCCTCAATCAAAATGGGCCGACTCTACTGATGACGCCTCAAGACGCTGCCCTCTATCAACAGGATGCCAAAACGCAGCAGTCAGTGTTGCCGGTGGTCGCAGGCGAGCGGGTATCGGAACTTGCGTTGCTGGAAGGGCTGTTGGTGCCCTCGGGAAACAACGCCGCGACGATGCTGGCTCAATGGGTTGGCGGGTCAGTGGCGCACTTCACGGCGGAAATGAACGCCGAGGCCAAGGCATTAGGCATGCGCCACACGCATTTCAATGGGCCGGTGGGCTTGAACGGCGCAACGGTAAGTACAGCCGCTGACCAAATGAGACTGGCCGAAATCATGATGAAAAATCCCGTGATCCGGCAGATTGTCGCCATGCCCGAGATGACTGTGGCCGGACCAACGCCCGTGGTGTACAACTACAATTTCCTGGTTGGCCACGGTGGGGTTATCGGCGTGAAAACGGGCTCCACGATACGGTCCGGAGGCTGTGTGGTATTGGCTAAGGACCAAACGGTCGACGGGCACACGCTGACGGTCTATTCGGCAGTGGTCGGACAACCCGCCACCTCGACCAATGGCCAGTTGTGGGCGAGCTTGGATGCGGCCAACGCCCTGTTGCAGGCAGCGGCAAAGGATTTGGGCAACCACACGGTGGTGGGGTCGGGCGAAACCATCGGGTACTTGCGGGCGCCTTGGCAGTCGCCCATTCCGCTGGTCGCGGCGCGGCCGATACAGTTGTTGGGTTGGGCGGGCCTCAGCTATCATGTCCACTTTGCGGCGCACCTGCCCAAGGTTCACTCGTTGCCGGCGGATACCGTGGTGGGAACACTCACCGTTGACGCTGGGGCTCAGCACGTCACCATACCGATTAAAACCGCGGTGCGGCTTGCGTCTCCCTCATGGACCTATCGGCTGGAACGTTAAACAGCATCAATCGCCGCTCCACCTTGGAAAATGGAAGCAGGACGGGATCCCGTCACCGGGCCTCCAGTCCTGCTTCTTTTGTTCACGCTCAGGCATTCCAGAGCACCACGGCTCCCTTTTGCAGGACCCCGGCCAGATTGTCCGGACGCGTCAACGCGTCGAGATCGTCCACAGGGTTCTGGTTGAGCAAGACAAAGTCGGCCCACTTGCCCTCGGCGAATTGGCCGGTGGGGAGATCCAACAGCGCGGCCGCCCGTGTGGATGCGGCCCGGAGGCTGTCCCACACGCTGAGACCGGCTTCATGGAGATACACAATTTCCTGGGCGTTTTCGCCGTGGAAGTTGAAGGGAGTGCCGGCATCGGTCCCCATGACGATGGGAACGCCCCCGCGATAGGCGCGCAGCACACTGTCGAAGTGGGCGTCGCGGGCAATTTTCGCCTTTTCCACGGTAGTCGGCGCCACCTTGTCCTCGTGATTCAAGATCTGGATCATGGCGCTTAAGGTGGGCACCAAGGCAATGCCCCGCTCCGCCATGCTCTCGATGGCCCATTCGGAGAGATAGAAGCCATGCTCGATGCTGTCCACCCCGGCGCGGATGGCATTGTCAATCCCGATCTCCGCCTGGGCGTGGGCCATGGTGCGGATGCCCACATTGCGAGCCTCCTCCACGGCGGCTCGCATGTCTTCTTCCCGCAGCCCGCGTTCAGTGCTTTTGTCCCCCACGGAGGACACGCCCCCGGAGGCCATGAACTTCAGCACGTCCACCTTGTCCCGAATCTGGCGGCGCGCCGCACGACGGGCGTCGTCGGGGGAATCGACCACGGTGCCGGTTTCCCAGTGGATATGGGCGGGCCAACTGTTCTGAGGATCGCCATGCCCCCCGGTGATGCTGAAGGGCTCGCCGGCGGCCCGTACGTGGGGGCCAGGATGCCAGCCGATTGTCACCGCTCGGCGCACGGCGACGCCGATGCCGAACGGCGAACCTGCGTCGCGCACTGCGGTGATGCCGCGTTGGAGCGTGGTGCGCGCGTTCATGAGAGCCCGAGCCATCAAATCTGCAGCCGTCCACTTGCTGTCCAAATCGCGGTTTCCCGCACCACCCGAGCGGAGATGCACGTGGGCGTCAATAATCCCGGGCAGGAGATAGCGGTTGTGCCCGTCCAGCACGTGGGTGTCGGGTCCGAGCGGGGGAACAGCTCCGAAAAAGATCTTTTCAATAAGGCCGGCCTCGGAAATGAGGACGGCGCCCGCTTGGACCATTTCCCGCTCGGCATCGACGAGATGCACGTTCTGGATCAATGTTTTTCCCATGAAAAGCCTCTCCTTTAAGTGAGGCCCGATCTCACGACCATTGCCGGGAAGCGGGCCTCTCGTCG
>JAKADO010000025.1 GCA_021820485.1 Bacillota bacterium | reverse complement strand
TGGACGGCGTGGCCGAGCGCGAGTTGTGGGAATCATTCTTTGCCTTTGCCGACGGGGCGGTTTTGGCGGCGCACAACGCCCGTTTCGATATGGGGTTCTTGCGGCAGGGATTTCGACAACTCCATCCGGAGGGGGATTTCGAGCCGATTGTGTTGGATACGTTGGGATTGGCCCGGGCTGTGCTGCCAGGATTGAAGAGCTACGGCTTAGGACCGCTCTCAGACCATTACAAAATCCCGCTCTCGCAGCACCATCGCGCTCTGGCGGATGCGGAGGCTACGGCTCATTTGGCCCTGCGCCTCTTGCGCGACCTAGACGAGCAAGTCCCGGACTATCGCCCGGGACAAGCTCTGCCCGTGAGCCACACGGTGGGACGGCCGACGCCCATCACGCTTTTCATCAAGAATCAGGCGGGTGTGTCCGAGCTGTACCGGCTCATCTCGGCGTCCCATTTGGAGTATTTCCATCGGGTGCCGCGCATTCCCCGGCATCTCATCGCTGCAGGCCGGGAGCATTGGCTGGTGGGATCCCCATTTCACGATGGGGAGGTGGCGGATGCGATTTTTCGGGCTGCTGGCCCCACGGAGCGCAAGAATCTCGAAGACTTCTACGACTATTGGGAAGTGGTGGCGCCAGCTGCGGCCGAAGGGCTGGCGGCCGAAGAGTTCTTTGATGGTCAGAATCCGCTCGAAGACTATTTGCGGACGATGGTGCAATGGGGGCGGTCCGCGGGGAAGCCGGTGGCCGCGGTATCGGACGCCCATTACCTCCGTCCCCAGCACAAGGTCTATCGCGACATCTTGGCGGCTACGGCCAAGGGCGAGCTGCATCACCGGCATGACCATCTCTTTCTCAGAACCTCTTACGAGTTGGAAGAGGAGTTGGCGTTCCTCCCGGATGGGGACCGCGAGTGGGTGATCTATGAGGCCCCGGCGGCCCTGGCGGATGCCATGGAACCGGTCCAGCCCGTGCCTACAGGACTTTTTTCGCCAAACTTGCCGGAAGCCGAACGGGTGGTGTCGGAGGAGCCCTATCGTCGCGCCCGGGAGCTCTATGGCGACACACTGCCGGAGGTTGTGGAAGCGCGCTTGAAAAAAGAGGTGCATTCCATTGTCAGCAACGGATTCTCAAGCATTTACTACATCGCCCATCGTTTGGTGCAGAAGTCGCTCGACGATGGTTACCTGGTGGGATCGCGAGGGTCCGTCGGGTCCTCCTTGGTGGCCACATTTCTTAACATCACGGAGGTCAATCCCCTGCCGCCCCACTATCGGTGCCCCGCCTGCCGGTTCACCGAATTTGTCAACGATGGTTCAGCGGGCTCGGGTTTCGACTTGCCGGCCCGCGACTGTCCCGGGTGCGGGACGCCCTTGATTGGGGACGGGCAGGACATCCCCTTTGAAACCTTCTTGGGTTTTGAGGGGGACAAGGTCCCAGATATTGACCTAAACTTTTCGGGCGAATATCAGCCGGAGATTCATCGCTATACTGAAGTTCTGTTTGGGCAGGGCCATGTGTTTCGAGCAGGAACGATCGCCACGGTAGCGGAAAAAACCGCCTTTGGCTTGGTGAAGGGTTGGGCCCGGGAAACCGGACGGGATCCGTCGCCCGCCGAGGTGGATTGGTTGGCGCAAGGCATAACGGGAGTCAAACGCACGACCGGCCAGCACCCGGGAGGCCTGATGGTCGTGCCCAGCGATGAGGACATCCATCACTTCTGTCCGGTGCAGCGGCCCGCGGATGACAAGAGTTCCGACGTCATCACAACCCACTTTGACTACCATTCCATTGAAGGCCGCTTATTGAAGCTGGACCTGTTGGGACACGATGACCCGACCGCCATCCGCATGCTGGAGGATTTGACCGGCATCAACCCGAAGTCAGTGCCTTTTCAGGATGACGAGACCATGAGCCTTTTTCGGGATGTCTCGGCACTCAAGGTGAAGCCGGAAGAGATCGGAACCCCAGTGGGCAGTCTGGGCATCCCGGAATTCGGCACCCGGTTTGTCCGACAGATGCTGGTGGATACCCGGCCAAAGACCTTCGCCGAGTTGGTCCGCATCTCGGGGTTGTCCCATGGTACGGAAGTATGGACCAACAACGCGCAGGAACTGATTCGCCAAAAGGTCGCCACCCTTTCGGACGTGATTGCCACGCGTGACGACATCATGACCTATCTCTTGTCGCGCGGAATGCCTCCCAAGGTGGCCTTCAGCATCTCCGAGTCGGTGCGGAAGGGGAAGGGATTGAAGCCTGATCAGGAGTCGGTGATGAAGGACCACGGCGTGCCGGCATGGTATATCGAATCCTGTCGGCGCATCAGCTATCTATTCCCGAAGGCGCACGCCGCCGCCTACGTCACCATGGGATGGCGCATTGCCTGGTTCAAGGTGCATTATCCGCTGGCGTACTACGCCACCTATTTCTCCGTGCGGGCCGGTGATTTTGACGCGGACACCGCGCTCGGCGGCATCAAGAAGGTCAACCAGATGCTGGCGGCGATTGAGGACAAGGGAAACGAGGCGACCGCCAAGGAGAAGAACTTGGTCACCGTGCTGGAAATCGTTCGCGAGATGATGGCCCGCGGCTATCGCTTCTATCCGATTGACTTGGAGCGTTCCCATGCGACCCGGTTCCTGATTGAATCCGATGGGCTTCTGATACCCTTCGCGGCTTTGCCGGGTCTCGGCGTGAACGCGGCGCAGCACATCATCGAGGCCCGCCAGGAGCAGGCCTTTCTCTCCATTGACGACCTGCGACAGCGGGCGCGGCTGTCGAAGAGCATCGTCGAGCTTCTGCGGGCGCATGGAGCTCTCAAGGACTTGGGCGAGACCAGCCAACTGGGGTTCTTTTAATGATGTCGGCAAGTTCTACCGCCAGCGCGCGCTACCGCCGCATCTTGGGCGGGGGGTTCTTTGCGGTTTTTGTGGTGCAAACGGGCTTTGGCGCCATTCTTCCGCTTTTGCCGCAGTTTGTGCACAAGCATGGATTTCCCCTGTCCGACATGGGGATCATGGCGGCATCCTATGCCGCTGTATCCTTTGTCGGCCAGGTGGGGCTTGGACCGCTCACCGACCGGTTTGGGCGCCGGCGAGCCATGGTGTTGGGAAGTGTGGTGGAAGCAGCCGGCACCGCAGGGTTCCTTTTGCACGGTTCGGTGCTGTGGTTCGTGTTCTGTCGGGTGCTGCAGGGATTGGGCAGTGCGGCCATTGTGCCCGCGGCCAATGCGCTGGTGGCCGACTTCGTTCCTGAAGAGGGTCGGGGTCGAGCCTATGGCTGGATGGCGGCGGCGGGCAGTGCGGGTTTTGCGGTCGGCCCTATGCTGGGAGGACTGGCGGGAGCCGAGTTTGGCTTGGGGGCACCGTTTGTGATTGGCGCGGTGCTGAATGTGGTGGCAGCGGCGGCGACCATGCTCCTGCTGCCCGGCAGTCGAGGCCATGGCGGGGCCCACGCCGCGGCGCGGGCCCGGGTGCTTCCGCTGCTCCGGTATCTGTGGCCCTATTTTTCGGTGATGTTTGCCTGGATGGGGATTACCGGGATGTATGACACCAGTTGGAGCCTCTACATGCAGTGGCTGGGGGCGACCAAGTGGGTGATTGGCCTGTCGTTTACGCTCTTTGCCCTGCCGCTGCTGTTTTTCAACATCTTCGGCGGTCGGCTCGCGGACCGTGTCAGCCGCCGGCACGCGACCATCCTGTGGGGGACGGGTCTGCAGGCCATCACTGTGGTGTTCTACATTATTTCGCATTCGCCGTGGTTTTCGATTGCCGTGTCTATTATTGAAGCGGCGGCAATGAGTCTGACGGGCCCTGCGCTGTCCGCCTCGGTGATGGATCACAGCCCCGACTCCGTGCATGGAGCTGTGCAGGGGTTGTTTCAGGCCAGCGGCACGTTCGGCGCCACGCTGATGGCACTGGCCAGCGGGCCGCTGTTGGTGAGCCGGCCCAATCATCCCTTCTATCTGGGCGCGTCCGTGCTGTTGGCCACCACGGTCGGCGTTGGGTTGGTGTGGCGCAGCGGCCGGCGAGTCGCCCAGAAGTTGTGACACTAGGATGAATGTGGTATGATATTGATAGAAAGTACGGTCGCGTGCTGGCCTGGGATTTCGGGAGTCTAGTCGGTGACTCGGAGTGGGGAGCTTGAGCCCACTCTTTTCGCTTGACAAGGGCCGACGACGGTTTAA
Organism: Bacillota bacterium; assembly: GCA_021820485.1. Lineage (GTDB taxonomy): Bacteria > Bacillota > Sulfobacillia > Sulfobacillales > Sulfobacillaceae > Sulfobacillus_B. The sequence continues at coordinate 32,030 of JAKADO010000025.1, read as the reverse complement.
GGGGGATCTGTGGATGAACACGGAGTTGATGCAGGCGCTCGAGGATCTGGAGCGCGAAAAAGGGGTTGACAAGGAAGTTCTCTTTCAGGCTATTGAATCGGCCTTGATTTCCGCCTATCGTCGGAACTTTGGCTCGGCGCAAAATGTGCGTGTGCAGATAAACCGACAAACTGGCGGCACTGAGGTGTACGCACAAAAAACCGTGGTATCCCAGGTCCAAGACCACCGTCTTGAGGTCAGTGTTGACGAAGCCCGCGACGTACAGCCTGGCGCCTTGGAGGGCGACATTGTCGAGTTTGAGATTACCCCGAAGAACTTTGGGCGCATCGCGGCGCAAACGGCCAAGCAGGTCATTGTGCAGCGCATCCGCGAGGCCGAGCGCGGCATGATTTATGATGAGTATTCAGGCCGCGAGGGCGATATCGTCACCGGCATGGTGCAACGGGTCGAGCGGGGGTTGGTCTTCATCGACTTGGGTCGGACAGAGGCCATCCTGATGCCGAGCGAGCAGGTGCCCGGCGAAATGCTGCGTCCCAATGAACGGGTCAAGCTCTATGTCGTCGAAGTCAAGAAGACCACCAAAGGTCCCCAGGTCTATTTGTCTCGCAGTCATCCCGGATTGATACGCCGGTTGTTTGAGCTGGAAGTCCCGGAAATTCACGACGGCGTGGTGGAGATTCGCGGCATAGCGCGGGAAGCGGGAGCGCGCACCAAGATTGCCGTGTGGGCGGAGGATGCCAATGTGGATCCAGTCGGCGCTTGCGTCGGTGCCAAAGGGCAGCGGGTGCAGGCCATCGTCAATGAGCTGAAGGGTGAAAAGCTGGACATCATCGCATGGGACCCGGACCCGGCGGTATTTGTGTCCAACGCCTTGTCGCCGGCCCATGTCACCGAAGTCACCATTGAGGAGGACAACCGTTCGGCGCGGGTCATTGTGCCGGACAATCAACTGTCCTTAGGGATTGGCAAGGAGGGACAAAACGCGCGCTTGGCAGCCAAATTGACCGGTTGGCGGGTGGATTTGCACTCTGAGTCGCAGGTTGGGCGCGGAGGGTTCTGGTCATGACCATTCGCAAGGTGCCGATGCGCACCTGCGTGGCGTGCACAACCACGCGACCCAAGAAAGAGCTGGTGAGGGTGGTGCGAACCGTGGAGGGCCAATTGCTGCTGGATCGTCGAGGCAAGGTGTCAGGGCGTGGGGCATATCTCTGTCCCAGTCTTGAGTGTGTGGAGAAGGCTCTGAAGAGCCACCGTTTGGAGCGTGCGTTGGAGGTCCCGCTGACCCAAGAGTTGGTGGAGGAGCTGCGCCGGATTGACGAGGCGACCGTATGACCGCCGCGTGGCTGAATTTGTTGGGATTGGCGCGCCGCGCCGGTAAGGTTGCTCCGGGAGAAAACCAAGTGACCTTGGCGATGAAGCGTCAGGAAGCGAAATTATTGATTATCGCGCAGGATGCCGGACCGTCGTTGTACCGCAAGTACCACTTGTGGGCCCAGGATCTGGACGTACCGCTAGCTCGAATCGAAACCAAGGTGACCTTGGGTCACGCGATTGGCATGGGGCCGCACGCGGTACTTGCGATTGTGGACGAAGAGTTTGCCGGGCGAATCGTAGAGGAAATGCGCAAAAGCTCAGGGGGGATTGTTCTTGACAGAAAAAGAGAAAGACAAAGTGCGGGTTTACGAACTCGCCAAAGAACTCAAACTGGACAGTCGTCGACTCATCGACCTACTTCATCGGTTGAAGGTGGAGAACATCAAAAACCACATGAGCACGGTGGAGCCCGAGGCGGTAAAAACGGTCCGCGACATCATGGAGGGCAAACTGCCGCCGGAACCCAAGGCCGAACAAAAGCCGGCGCAAAGTCCGCGTCCGGCTCCGGTGCAGGCGGAAAGGCCTCGCCCGAGCGCGCCCCCCGCACCGCGTCCAGCGGACCAGCGCCGACCGGCGCCCCACGACACACGTCCCCCGATGGGCGGAGACCGGCCGACCGGAAATCGCCAGGGCGTTCCTCCGCGTCAAAACGACCACGGTAGCCCGCGGCCCTATAATAATGCACGGCCCCACTCCAACGGTCCTCGGCCCAATGGGGCCCCGGGACAGAACCGTTATGGCAGTGGCGGACCGCCGCGTCCGGGTTCCTCGGAACAGCGGCGAAGCGGCCCTCCGTCGCGGCCCATGGGCGGCGCGCCGCGTCCGGGTGGCGCGACGGGAAACGGCGGCCCTCGGCCTTCCGGTCCCCCGCGTTCCCAGGGACCTTCGCGTCCTGGGGCGGCACCACGGCCAGGCGCTCCGCGCGGCAATCGGCCATTGGCGGTTCCCCCGCCGCCGACGACCACGGCACGTCCTGGAAAGGACCAGAACCGCCGCGGACCGCAAAACCGGGATCGCCGCAGCAGTTTCGACGACAAGCGCAGCAACCGCAATTGGATGGACGACGAGCGTTTTGGCAACAAGCGCAAGAAGAACCACAGGTCGCAATCGCAGCGTGCGGAAGCATCCATGCCGCCGGTGCAGCGACGGGTGGTCATCAGCGGTTCGATTGTCGTCAAGGATTTGGCGGAGCAGCTGGGTGCCAAGGCCACCGACTTAATCAAGCATTTGATTGGGCTGGGCGTCATGGTGGGCGTGAACAACGAGATCGACAAGGAGACCGCAGTGATCGTCGCCACCGAAATGGGGGCGGAGGTGGAGGAGCGCGCCTCGGTGGAGGAGCGCGAAGAAATTCTCATTCAAGGGGAAGAGGACCAGGCGCACGAATTGGTTGAACGTCCACCGGTGGTCACGGTGATGGGACACGTCGACCACGGTAAGACGTCGCTCTTGGATAAAATTCGGACCACGCGGGTGACGGCTAGCGAGGCTGGCGGCATTACCCAGCACATTGGCGCATCCGTGATTGAATGGGAAGGCCGTTCTGTTGTGTTCCTGGACACGCCGGGCCACGAGGCGTTTACGGCCATGCGGGCACGCGGCGCTCAGGTCACCGACATCGCTGTTTTGGTGGTGGCGGCCAACGACGGCGTGATGCCGCAGACCATTGAGGCCATCAATCACGCCAAGGCGGCGAATGTGCCCATTGTGGTGGCCATCAACAAGATTGACCTGCCGGAAGCCAATCCGGATCGGGTCCGCACCGACTTGACCGAACACGGTTTAGTGTCGGAAGAATGGGGCGGAGACACCATTATGGTTCCCGTGTCGGCGCGCACCGGCGAGGGCATCGACAAGCTTTTGGAATCGCTGCTGCTGCAGGCGGACATCATGGAATTGAAGGCCAACCCCAACCGGGCGGCTTCGGGCACCATCATCGAAGCGCAGCTTGACCGCGGCCGTGGACCGGTGGCGACCGTTCTGGTGAACCGCGGCACCCTGCATGTGGGCGATGTATTCCTGTCCGGCGCGGTCTACGGTCGCGTGCGGGCGCTCATCAACGACCGCGGGGAACGGGTCAAGGAGGTCGGCCCCTCAATGCCTGTGGAGGTGCTGGGCTTCAATCAGCTGCCGGAGGCGGGCGACGACTTCGTCATTCTCGAAGACGAGCGCCAGGCCAAATCGATTGCGGACGCTCGCGCCAATCGCAGCCGCCTCTCCTCTGAGCCGGGCAACCGTGGCGTATCGCTTGACGAGTTCTATCAGCGCTTGAAGGATGAAGCGATGCGCGATCTGAACCTGGTTATCAAGGCTGACGTGCACGGCTCGGCGGAAGCACTGGCCCAATCGGTCATCAAGCTCTCCAACGAGGAGGTGCGGGTGCGGGTCCTGCACACTGGGGTCGGTTCCGTGACGGAATCGGATGTGATGTTGGCGCAGGCGTCCGGGGCCATCATCATCGGCTTTGGCGTCGGGGTGGAGTCCAAGGCGCGTCAGTTGGCCGAGCGCGAGCACGTGGACGTGAGGCAGTATCGGATCATCTACGAGGCGCTCGATGACGTCAAGCAAGCCTTGACCGGACTCTTGACGCCGAAGTTCCAAGAACTCTTTTTGGGACGCGCCGAAGTGCGGGAAGTGTTCCGTGTGCCGAAGATTGGCGCGGTTGGCGGTTGCTACGTAACGGAAGGCAAGATACTGCGTTCCGGTCAAGTGCGGGTCATCCGCGATGGTGCGGTCATCCACGAAGGAGCCATTGCCTCCCTGAAGCGATTCAAGGATGACGTGCGGGAAGTAGCCACCGGATACGAGTGCGGCATTGGCCTTGAGAAGTTCAACGACATCAAGGTTGGCGACATCTTTGAGGTGTACACCCAAGAAGAAGTCAAAGCCAGTTAAGAGGGAGAAGCATGAACCAGTCTCGGGCAGAGCGCGTAGGCCAATTGATGCAGCGGGAGCTTGGCGAGATGCTGCTCACCGAAGTCAAAGATCCGCGCATAGGATTTGTGAGCATCACCCGGGTTGAGGTGACGCGCGATCTGAGTCAAGCGCGGGCCTTCGTCAGCGTCTTGGGAAGCCGGGAGCAGAAGGAGGCCAGTTTGGCGGGATTGAAAAGCGCCGCCTCCTTTCTCCGCGGTGAAGTGGGGCGACGGCTTGGCCTTCGGCAAGCTCCGGAACTGCTCTTTCGCGAGGATGTTGGCATCGCGGAGAGCATGCATATTCAGGATTTGATTCGGTCGTTGCCGAAGGACGGAGATCATGAACCCTAAGCGACAGGTGCTCGAAGCCCTGAGCCAGGCATCGCGGGTATTGATTGCCATGCATGCAGCCCCGGACGGCGACAGTGCGGGTTCCGGGCTGGCTTTGGGATTGGCATTGAAACGCATGGGCCGGGAGGTGGCCTGGGTGGCTCGGGATCCCATTCCTGAGCGGCTGGGCTTCCTGCCGGAAAGCCAAACTCCCATTCGCTGGGATGAGGCGCTGAAGTCATCATATGACTGGGTGGTCGCGGTGGATTGCGGGAGCCGCGGCCGCCTTGGCGCGCCCGAGGAGTTCTGGCAGCAAGGCCTTCCGCTCATTAACATCGACCACCACAGCCAAAACTCCCAATTCGGCACCATCAACTGGGTCGAGGGAGACAAAAGCTCGACCGGCGAAATGATGGCTGAATTGTTTTGGGAGGCAGGCTGGCAGGCAACGGCGGAAGAGGCGGTCTGCCTGTATACGGCCATTAGCACGGACACGCTGTCGTTCCGCCAAATCAACACCCAAAAAAGCACCTTGAAGGTTGCCCATTGGCTGGCTGAAGCTGGGCTCGATCTAGGCGACATTAACCAGCGCATCTGGGACAATCGCTCGCACGACGAGCTGCGCTTTGTGGGATGGGCCCTGATGGCCACGGAGGTAAGTCCCGACGGGCGATTTGCGTGGCTGGGCGTGACGCGGGAAATCATGGAGCGGTTTCAGGTGGATGACAGCGGCGTTGACACCATCGTTCACCACCTCATGTCCATCGCAAGTGTTGAGGTAGCTGTTCTAGCCAAGGAAGCGCTGCCATCTGGCCATGTCAAGGTCAGCTGGCGCGGCAAGCGGCCTTGGAACGTCGCGAATTTGGCGTCCCAGTTCGGCGGCGGAGGACATGCCTATGCGGCCGCAGCCCAGGTGACCGGCACGTTGCCGGAGGTGCTGCAGTCGGTGCTGCAGCGGTTGGAGATTGAGGCGCATGGCTAGCGGGTTCCTCAACGTGTGGAAGCCGGCCGGCATGACCTCTCACGGCGCGGTGGCGCAGGTGCGTCGCATCGCGGGAATGCGCCAGGTCGGCCATGCCGGGACGCTGGACCCGGATGCGGTAGGCGTGCTGCCGATGGCGCTGGGAGCGTATACGCGGCTCTTGCCCTATGCTGACTTAACCCCCAAGGTCTACCGTGCCGAGGTAGCGGTTGGGGCGCTTACGCATACGGGAGATGCCGCGGGCCGCATTGTGGGCCGTTCGCGGTCCTGGCCCATGGATCTGAAGACGCTGGAGCGAACGGGCCATTGGCTCACCGGGTCAATTTGGCAGGTGCCGCCCCAAGTCTCGGCGCTGAAGCAGGGGGGACGCCGGCATTACGAGGCAGTGCGGAACCGTGAGGTGGTATGGCCGGAGCCGCGGCGCATTGTGGTTCACGCCCTCCGCAACATCTGTCTCTCAGACCGGGGCTGGTCGTTCGAGGCGGAAGTGGGATCCGGCACCTATGTTCGCGCGTTGGTTCGTGATTGGGGCTATCTCATGGGCGTTGCCGCGCATCTCAGCGCCCTGACGCGGATTCAAGTGGGTCGCTGGACGGAGGCGAGCGCGGTGTCATTGGAGGATCTGGCGGCGTTGGGAGAGCAATGGACCGTGCGGCTGGAGTCATGGGCGTCGCACCTCCGCACTGATGGGGTGGTGGTCCTCTCGGACGAGGAGGCGGAACGCGTGCGTCACGGTGACATGCGGGTGCTGGGAGGATCGGGCTGGCCGTCCGGCGGCGTGGTGGCATTGACCCATCAGGGAGCGTTGGCCGCCATCGTCGAAGGGAGTCCGTGGCGGTATCGTCTTGTCGTGGAGGAGGGAAGCCATGCAGATATGGAGCGGCGATAGCCGGCGCACGACGCCAGCCGTGGTCACCATCGGAAATTTTGACGGTGTGCACCGTGGACATCAGGCCCTTATCATGACCGCGCAGGAACGGGCGCGTCGACGGGGGCAGGAGATGCTCGCGATGACGTTTGAGCCGCACCCCGTGACGGTGTTAAAGGGGATGGTGGCCAATTTCCTTCTTACTCCAGGCGGCTTGAAGGCGCACTACTTGGAGCGTGCCGGCGTTGAGAACCTTGCCGTGATTCCTTTTACGCCCGCTTTTGCTGCGATGGAGCCAGAACGATTTTTGGATGCGGTGCTGAAAGAGCAGTTCCAGGCGTCGACGGTCGTGGTGGGATTCAACTTCTCGTTTGGACGGGGAGGCCGCGGGAATGCCGCCATGTTGGAGCAATGGGGAGAGCGGCACGGCATCGAGGTGGTGATTGCCCCACCTTATGTGGATGCCGAGACGCACCAGGCCGTATCCAGCACCATGGTTCGCCAAGAGCTCGCTGCCGGAGCGGTGGACGGGGCCGAGCGTCTCCTTGGCCACGCGTTCTCTGTGGAGGGCCCGGTATTGCAGGGCGACCAGCGTGGACGCGCCATGGAAGTGCCCACGCTCAACCTAAAACCGCCAGCCGTGCAAGTGATGCCGCCCTATGGTGTCTATGCAGGCTGGGTGGCGGTGGAGGACGAGACCCTCATGGCGGTGGCCAATTGGGGGGTACGACCTACTTTTGGAGGCATCGACCCGATCTTGGAGGCGCACGCGCTGGAACCCATGGCCTTTGGTCACTACGGACAAACGGTGCGTTTTGACTTCTGCTGCCGACTGCGCGAAGAACGCAAGTTTGACACCACCGAGGCACTGGTTGGGCAAATTGCCGCGGATGTCCAGCAGGCTCGGGAGCTTTTGGCGTCGCGGCGTTGAGCTTGCCTTCAGAAAATCGCGTATGATAGAATGAAGTGTCTTTGGATTGGGGGCGTTTTTGTGCATTCCGACACATGGCGCGCGATGGTTTCCAAGGTTTCAGCCATATGCGTCACCGGGCAGTTTAAACGATTGCAGCGTGAGCTTGAGGAGCTGTATCGACGGGCCGGAGTGCCGCAACCTGCCGTCCAAGCCTACCAAGACGCCCTATTGTCGCTGCTGGCTGAAGAGGATGAACCAGTCTCCATCCAGTTGCACTGAATCAAGGGAGAAGGGAGGTAACGCGATGGCCCTCGAAGATGAAAAGAAGCAGGCCATCATTGCGGCTTATCGGCTGCATGAATCGGACACGGGGTCGCCGGAGGTTCAAATTGCGCTCTTGACGACGCGCATTGCAGAACTGACTGAGCACCTGAAAACACACAAAAAGGACCATCACTCCCGTCGTGGGTTGTTAAAGATGGTAGGGCATCGCCGCGCGCTGTTGAACTATCTGAAAGACAAGGACAACCAGCGGTACCACGCGGTGATTGAACGGCTCGGCTTACGTCGATAGAGCGGGAATCCCCCGCTCTTTTGTTAAACGTAACAAGGTATGGCCTGGTGAGGTAGGTAGGGGGAACATATGGATATCCACAAGAGAGACATATTGGTCGGCGGCCGGACGATGACATTGGAGACGGGCCGAATGGCTCGGCAGGCCAATGGAGCAGTGTTGGTGCGGTATGGGGACACTGCGGTGCTGGTGACCGCCGTAGCCAGCAAGGCGCCGCGGATGGGAATTGACTTTTTTCCGCTAACCGTTGATTTTGAAGAACGCATGTATGCCGTGGGAAAGATCCCGGGGGGGTACATCAAACGTGAAGGGCGTCCCAGTGAGCGGGCCATTTTGGCAGCTCGGCTGACCGACCGACCCATTCGTCCGTTGTTTCCGGATGGTTTTCGGAATGACGTGCACGTGGTCGCCAGCGTCCTGTCGGTTGACCATGACCACTCACCAGAAGTCTGCGGCATGATTGGCGCCTCGGCCGCGCTGAGCATCAGCGACATTCCGTTTGAGGGACCAATTGCTGCCGTGGAAGTGGGGTTGGTCGAGGATCAGCTCGTCATTAACCCGACCTCCGAACAGTCGGCTGTGAGTCGTTTGAAGCTGATGATCGCGGGAACTTATGAAGCGGTGCTGATGATCGAAGCGGGCGCTTCGGTTGTGCCGGAAGACACCATGCTGAACGCGATTTTGTTTGGCCATCAAGAGATTCGCCATATTATCGAGGGCATTCGCGAGTTCCAAGAGGTGGCCGGCAAACCCAAACGGGAATATCCCCTCTATTTGCCCTCGGAGCAACTGGTGGAACGCACCCGTGAGTTGGCCGAAGACCGGCTCAAAGAGGCCATGCGGTCTGCCGACAAGGAAACCCGGGAAAGTCAGATTGATGCGGTGAATGCGGATATCACCGCGGTGCTCCAGGAGGAATTCCCCGACGAAGCGGACCTCATTCCCGCGGTTCTGAAGAAGCAGCTGAAAAAAGTGGTGCGTTACGCCATCATTCACGAACAAATTCGTCCCGATGGCCGCACTTTCACCGAAATTCGGCCGCTCACCATTGAAGTTGGGGTCCTGCCGCGCGTGCATGGGACGGGCCTCTTCACCCGGGGCCAGACGCAGGCCCTGACGGCGATGACGCTGGGACCGCTCTCCGATCAACAGATGCTTGACGGCATCGGGGAAGAAGAGTCCAAGCGCTATATGCATCACTACAACTTTCCGCCATTTGCCACCGGAGAATCGGGGCCCATGCGCGGTCCCAACCGCCGCGCCATCGGCCATGGAGCCTTGGCGGAACGGGCGCTGGAGCCTGTTATTCCCCCGGAAGAAGAGTTTCCGTACGCCCTGCGCCTGGTGTCGGACATTCTGGAATCCAACGGTTCGAGTTCCATGGCGTCGGTTTGTGGGAGCACGCTGGCCCTCATGGACGGCGGGGTGCCCATCAAGGCGCCAGTGGCTGGCATTGCCATGGGGCTCGTCAAGGATGAGTCCGGTTTTGCCATCTTGACGGACATCCAGGGCCTCGAGGACTTCCTCGGCGACATGGACTTCAAGGTGGCGGGAACCCGTGACGGCATTACCGCCATCCAAATGGACATCAAGATTCATGGCCTGGATCGCGAGATTTTGGAACAGGCCTTGGCCCAGGCCCGCGATGCGCGGCTCTACATCCTGGACCGCATGCTGTCGGTTCTCCCAGAGCCGCGGCAACAGTTGTCCCCGCACGCGCCGCGCATCATTACCATTCACATTGATCCGGACAAGATCCGCGAGGTCATCGGACCTGGCGGGAAGACCATCAACAAGATTATTGACGCCACCAAGGTGGGCGACAAGAAGGTGGACATCGACATTCAGGATGATGGCACCATTTACATCGCCGCGATCAATCAGGAAGCCGGGCAGCGCGCCATGGAGATGATTCAGGATCTGACCCGGACGGTGGAAGTGGGACAAGTCTATACGGGACGCGTTACGCGGCTGATGAATTTTGGCGCCTTTGTCGAAATTCTCCCCGGCAAAGAGGGACTGGTGCACATCTCCCAACTGGCTCACCAGCGGGTGGGCAAGGTCGAAGATGTCGTGCAGCCGGGCGATACATTGGCTGTCAAGGTTGTCGAAATCGACAACATGGGTCGCATCAACCTCTCTCATAAGGATTTGCTGCCGCGTCCGGAGGGTTTGGAGCCGGTCCCGGCTGGGGCTCCGCCGGAAGGTCGCAGCCCGCGGCCGGAACGTCATCAAGGCAATCGCCCGCCGCGACGCAATGGGCCGGGGACAGGACCACGGCGCGATAGTCGGTGATCCGACTCGGGGCCCAGGTCTCTCAAGCCAGGGGATATGAAACCACCATACGGGAGGCCGGCGATGCCGGCCTTCGTTCATTGCAGCTCTTTAGCCGGAACCCGGTCGGCGGACAAAGCCGGACGCTCCCCAAAGCGGGCCAGCTGCGACCGGTGTTGCGGGAGGCTGGCATTGCGGTGCTGTACATTCATGCGCCCTACTTTGTGAACCCGGCCGCGACCGATCCGGCCATGCTGGACCGAGCGAGGCAGGCGTTGAAGCAGGAGATGCGCCGCGCCAAGCGTCTGTCAGCGGACTACGTGGTGCTGCATGCCGGCCATTGGCAGCAAGCGGGCCGTCGGGCTGAGTCAGTCCAAGCCTTCGTGGGCACGGTTGTCGCCATGCTGGAAGCGCCGGGCAGGGTGTTGGTCGAAAACAGCGCGGGTCAAGGCAAGGAACTCGGTGGCGACCTCGATGAGCTAGAAGAGATATTTCGCGGCATTGGACGAACGCGGCGGGTCGGATTGATGCTGGATACCGCGCATGCTATGGCCCAAGGCTATGCGCTGACCACTGCTGACGATGCGGATGCGTTCTTGGAAGCGGTCGATCGGAAGGTGGGCTTAGACCGAGTGTCTGGCATACACTTAAATGATAGCCTATATCCGGTCGGCTCCCATCGTGACCGCCATGCCCACCTGCTGACAGGCGCATTGGGATTGCCCGCGCTCAAAAGGCTTGTGGCCTGGGCCGATCAAACCGATTGTCCCTTGGTGTTGGAGACGCCGGGCCGCGACGTGGCCCAGCGGCAGGACGACATCCTGGTCATACGGGAGCTCCACCAGGGGGACTGAGTGTGAACCAAGCCTTTTACGGCTTTCTTTCCAACCGCTGCACCGCCGCGCTGCTGTCGCCCGTGGGGGTGGTGGAATGGTTGGCTTGGCCGCGGTTTGATGGCGAGGCTGTATTTTGCCGCTTGCTGGATGAAGCCCAGGGCGGCTTTTTTAGTACGTTGCCATTCTCTCCCCTCATTGCGCATTATCAGTGTTACCGCCCTGGGACGTTAATTTTGGAGACGACGTTGGAGACGGCGGAAGGCGTGGCCCACCTCACCGATTTTCTTCCCATTGGCCGTCACGCCTACCGGCGGCGCATCGCCACGGACATTCCGCTACTTCTCTGCTGCCACCCGACTTTTGGATTTGGGTACGCCGCCGCTTCCTATGAGTTGACCGAATCCGGCGCGCTCTTTCACCATCCCGCTGGGGTGGAGGCTGTGGTGCTGGCGATGCGGGGCGACACCCGGAAGCTGGGTGAGCGCGACGCTTGGCGAGTAGGGCCGGGGCACGTGGAGATCGAACTCCGCTACGGGGCAGAGTGGGGCCAAGAGAAGGGGGAACTGAGTCTACCCGTCGAAGATGGCGATGCGCTTGAGGCGGTGACGGCGCGCTATTGGAAAGGCGCATTGCTCCGCTACGATGGGCCCTGGAAAGAGTGGTTCGATCGCAGCATCCTAACAATTCGCGGATTGAGCTATCGAACCAACGGGGCGTTGCTGGCGTCCGCCACCACCTCGTTGCCGGAGGCCGTGGGGGAGACGCGGCAATGGGACTATCGGTTCGTCTGGGTGCGCGACGGGGCCTACGGAGCCGAGGCCCTGTTGCTGGCCGGTGATCCCGTGGCGTGCCGGCAATACCTCGAATTCATGTTCAACCTGGTTGACCTGGTCGGCAAGCCCTATCCCAGTCCGTTCGTGCGGGTGGATGGATCGCGAGCCCATGGGGAGCGCGAGCTCTTGTGGCTCTCCGGCTATCGCGGGAGCCGTCCGGTGCGCGTCGGCAATGCCGCGAGCCACCAGGTGCAGATGGACCTGGAAGGGGAGTTGTTGTGGCTCTTGTTGATGTACTGGCGCATGACCGGCGATCGCACGCTCATCCGTGATTACTGGTGGGTGGTCGATACCCTGGTGGAGTGGCTGACCCAGCACTGGAATGATCCCGATGCATCGCTTTGGGAATTTCGCGGACCGCCGGACGTGTATACCCATTCCCAAGTGTTGTGCTGGGTCGGCATCGGGGCGGGGATTGCGCTGGCGGGCGAGGTGCTCAATCGCCGCGACCTGGTTCGCCGGTGGAAGGATTCGCAGAGGCGCGTGCGGGACCACATCATGGCTTCTCAACGCGCGTCAGGCGAGAGCTTCTACACGCAGTCGGCCCGGTCGGCGGTGGTCGATGCAGCTTTGTTGACCCTCCCTTTATATGGATTTGTGCGGGTGGATGATCCGCTCTTTCTGGGCACGCTGCGTGCCATTGAGGACCAACTGGTGGTGGATGGGACGGTGTTTCGCTACCGCACGGACCAGCTTGGCCCGGTTCGCCATCCCTTTACACTGGCAGGATTTTGGCTGGCCCGCGTCTACCTGCGGCTGGGTGAGTTCGATAAAGCAGATCGGCTCATCCAGCGCCAGTTGGAATTGAGCACCGACCTCCGACTCTTCGCCGAACACGTGGATCCCCTCAGCGGCGAACCCCATGGCAATTTCCCCCAATTGTTTCCTCATGCCGGCTTGGTCACGACGCTGGTGGAGCGTGCGCGACTCAGGCGGGGCGAGCCCTTGCCCAAGGGTCTTTGAGAGCCGTCTTTCCTTAATATGGTACTCAATGATCGGGCCCTCCATATGGTGAAGCAAGACGAAGCCCAAGGAGGCCCGATTGCAATATGGAGGAGACTTTAGGAGAAGGTTCGATCATATGCGGGGTGCAGCGCATCAACCGCGAGCAGGCGCTCACTTACACCACAGGACATCCTATTTGCGCCGTGTCGGGAATCATCCACGACACGGCGCTTGCGCTGGACATCGATCCCGCGTTCGCGCTCGCGGAAGCTATTTTGGAAAGCGGTTGGGGCCGGTCTAATTTTGCCCAGAACAGGCACAATTGGTATGGGTACGAAGCCTATTTTCAGAGGCCCGATGCGGCGCGCACCTTCGCCAGTGATGAGGAGGGCATCAGGGTGGCATTGGAGGCCATGGCCTCCCAGTACTTTTCGCCCGGAGGCGCCTATTATGCGGGCGGCGCGGGCAAAACGCTGGGCGGTTGGGCCAAGGAATGGGTGGACGGTGGACCGGCCCACTGGAAAGCCGCCTGCCGTCAAATTGTGGCCCTCATGATGGCGGCGATGCGTACCGCGGGATGAATGGGGCAGAATGGGCGGCACCGTGCTGTTGCGTTCTACCCTGTCCTTCCTTGGCATAGGGACAACTAGGGGGGATGTTGATGCACTTTCGCGTGATTTCGCTCAGGTCACCCATGGCGCGTTTGGTTCTCTTGGTGTTCGCATTGCTGTTGGCCGCATGGCTAATCAATCCGAGGCTCCATGCGACCGCAGCACCTCCTACGCGCCCCATACCCGTGTACCGTGTAGAGACCATTAAGACTGCCATGGCGCTCACCATTAACGTGGTGTGGGGCACCGAGTATGTTCCCAAGCTGATGGCCGAGTTGAAAGCGCATCATGCGGTCGCCACCTTTATGGTGGGCGGCGCATGGGCCGAAGCGCACCCAGAATTGGTCAAGCAAATGCGCCAGGATGGGGACCAAATTGGCAATCACGGATGGAACCATCGGCACCCCAACCAGCTCGGCTTCGACGGCAATGTGCAGGACATTACTCGGACCAATCGGATGGTGGAAGCTATCGCACAGGTACGGCCCACCATCTACGCCCCGCCCTATGGCGAGTTCAACCAGACGGTGCTGAATGCCGCGCAGGCAGCCGGCATGACACTGGTGATGTGGACCATAGACACCATCGACTGGCGGCCCTCGTCTTCGGTCAGCTATATGGTGAACAAAGTTCTCGCTCGCGCGCAGGCGGGCTCGATCGTGCTCATGCATCCAACTGATCGCACCGTTTTGGCGTTGCCGCAAATAATCGCCGGGCTGCAGCAAAAGGGCTACCAACTCGTCACGGTGAGTCAACTCCTGAAAATGGGCACCCCGCGGACAGACTCTTAGTCCGGCATGGTAAAATGGGGTCATAGACAGGAGGAAGCAACATCGAATTCCTAACACAATTGTCCTCAGGACTCACGGTGGTGCACGACGACATTCCTTCCGTCGGCACCACCGCGTTGGCTTTTCATGTGGCGGTGGGGAGCCGCGACGAGACGCCGGCTCAATGGGGCATGGCGCATTTGTTGGAGCATTTGGTCTTCAAGGGAGCCGGTGAGTTGGACCACCGCGCCATTGCTCGCCAGATGGACAGGTTGGGGTCGGACATCAATGCCTTCACGACGCGGGACTATACCTGCTTTTATGCCAAGGTTCTCGACTCCGAGGCGGTGACTGCCTATGAGCTGCTCCGCGATCTGGTGACCAGCCCGTGGCTGCGAGCGGAGGATTTGGCTCGTGAAAAGAATGTGGTTCTGGAAGAGATGAAGGAGAGTCTGGATGATCCGGATGAGGTACTGGATACGCTCATTACCGAGGCGCTTTACAGGGATGAGTCCTATACCCACGACATCCTAGGCACCACAGCATCGTTGGCTGCGGCGGACGCCGCCCATCTTAAGGCCTTCTTCGCGGCCTTCTATCAGCCGCAGAATATGGTGTTTTCCGTATCAGGCGGCGCCCGGGACGCGCTGCTGGCGGCGGCGGAGGCAGACTTCGGGCATGGTCCGGGTGTGCCGTCGCAACTCCCCATGAGACGCCTGCGGCCGCAGGTTCAGTTCCAAAAACGCCGTCTCTGGGCGGACTGGGAGCAGGTCAAGCTGGCACTCGCCATTCCGGCCCCCGGACGTTACGATGCGGAATATGGGGCCAGTCTGGTGCTGGCAAGTCTGCTGGGCGGGCAAAACACCTCCCGGCTTTGGCAACGTCTGCGCGAGCAGGAGGGGTTGGTCTACGGTGTATCCACGCAGTATGCGCCCGAATCGGACTTTGGCGACATGATGACCTACTTGGGGCTCGGCCCCGACCACTTGACGAGGGCGCTTCAGGCCGTCGACGATGAAGTGGGGCAGTTGGCCCTTGTCGGGCCGGAAGCGGAGGAGTTGGCGCATACGCGCATGTATCTCAACACGGTGCTGGTGATGAACCAGGAGACGCCTGATGCGCGTGTCATGCGCATGGGCCGGTATGGTTTGGACGGGCGGCGGCCGCCGCTGCTTATGGATATCGGCGAGCAATTGGCGGCGGTCAGCGCGCAGGCTGTTCGCCGACAAGCTGAGGCATGGCGGGACACGCGCCGGATGGCAGCGGCCGCGGCGGGACCGATGGATGACGACATGTGGGCGGCCCTGAGTGGGTCTCTCGGAGGGGAATGAGCATGCAGGACCGATTGGCTGAGATATTTGAATGGCAACGACGGTTCAACGATCAAGTGCGGCGGGATCGGCACCTCGCATTTGATCGCAGCACCTGGATCCAAAAGGAAGCGCTGGCGCTGATGGTGGAACTAGGGGAAGTGGTGGAGGAAGCTCGGTTCAAGTGGTGGAAGAATGCCCAGCCCATTGACGACGCCAAGCTCCACGAAGAGTTGGTCGACGTCCTGCATTTCTTCATCAGCCTGTGCATTGACGCCGGCCTGGATGCGGAATCTCTCTATCAGGGCTACCTGGCCAAAAACCAGGAGAATTTTCGGCGGCAGCAGGGATTGTCGGACAAGGCGGGATACGCCGTGCCAGGCGCGCCGGAGGTCTGAATTCGACCTGGCGGACATAACCTCTGGTGAAGGAGGGGCGCGTTATGCGGATGAGTGAGTTGGCCTCTAAAGACATTATCAATTTGACCAATGGTGGCCGCCTCGGGTCGCTGGGCGACAGCGACTTGGTCATTGATCCCGAAACTGGCACGATTCAGGCGATTATCGTCCCGCAACGCGGCCGCCTCAACCGCGGCCAGCGGATTGAGATTCCCTGGTCGGCCATTCGCCGCGTCGGACCAGAAGTGATGATTGTGGACCTGGCGGACGTGCCAAAAATCGCGAATTCTGGTCAAAATTAACCGATTGAAAAGCGCCCCCCGATTCACATGCTAGCCACGCATGGCAGATATGAAAGGGGGGCGCTTTATGTCAAAAACAGTTGTTGGGGCTTTTCCGGATCATCACACGGCTGATCAGGTTGTGCATGAACTGGAGCATCGCGGCGTGTCCGACAAGAAGATTTCGGTTGTTGCCCGGCATGATGGGCACACCGAGAAGGGACATCCGACCGGCCACGGCACGCACGACCTGTCGAGCGGCTTGGGCTGGGGCGCGGCTGCTGGAGGCACAGTCGGTCTTCTTGCCAGCGCCGGTGCCTTGGCCATTCCCGGCATCGGGCCGATTTTGGCGATGGGGCCGTTGGCCGCAACCCTGACCGGTGCCGCCGCCGGCGGGCTGGTTGGGGGATTGATGGACTACGGGATTCCGCGTGCGGAGAGCGAGCATCTGGAACAGCGCGTCAAGGAAGGCAACGTGCTGGTGATGGTGCAAACTGACAGCCAAGAGGTGGACAAAGCCAAGCAGCTTTTTAAAGATCATGGCGCTCACGATATCTACGTGCACTAGTCGGGAGAGGCGAAGGCCTCTCCCTTCTTTCTAGATCGGGTCCAATCCGATTCAGCCTCGCGGGCTTTGCCCGGCCGGGGTCTTTTTGCCATTCTCGAGGCACGCCTGACCTCGGGCTTCCGTATGATACACGGGAGTGAGGATGGGAGTGGAGAGGATGCGCAGTATTGTTGTGGCGGGTGGCGACACCCGCGACGTCTGGCTGTGCCAGATGCTTCGCGACCGTGGTTATCACGTGCGCGGTTGGGGGCTCGAGGCGGAAGGGGTCCCACCCTATGTGCCGGCCGACCCTGCCCCCGATGTGGTCATCGGACCAATGACTGGCATCGGTTCCGACGGCGGGATGCAAACCATCAACGGAACCGTCACACTCACACGCGACGTGCTGGAGCGCATGGGGACGGGTGGGCTTGTGGCGGCTGGACTGATCGGCAGCCGCGTGATGGAATGGTGCCGGGCGATAGGCATTCGTACCGTGCAATATCGCTTGGAATCCAGTTTCATGTGGCTCAACGCTATCCCGACCGCCGAGGGCGCCATTCAGGCGGCCATCGGCCGATCCGGAAAAACCCTCTTTGACCGACCTGTGGGTGTAATCGGGTTTGGCCGCGTCGGCATGGTGCTCGCGGATCGCCTATCGCGATACGGCGCTCGCGTGGTCGTGTTCGAGCGTCTGATTGAAAAACGGGCCATGGCTCGAGCTCTCGGACACCCGGCCTATCCCTTGGAAGTGACACCCCGTCCCCACTTGGACGGTGTTTTCAATACCGCGCCGGCACCGGTCCTGAACGCCAGTTGGTTCCACGGCTCAGGGCCGGAATGGATCATTGACCTAGCTTCCATTCCAGGGGGGTTGGTGCCGGAATTGGCGATGAGCGAGTCCATGCGGATGAAGTACCAGCAGATCCTCAGCATTCCCGGAAAAGTGGCGCCCATTCGGGCGGCGGAGATTGTATGGGAGACGCTGGGGTTGGTGTTAGAGGAGGAGTGGGATGATGGGAAACCTATCGGGAGTGCGAATTGGGGTCGCAATGGCGGCTTCCCACTGTAATTTGGCGCGCGCAGTCGCTACAATGAAAGAGTTGGTGGATGAAGGGGCGGAAGTCACGCCGATTGTATCGCACAGCATTCTCACCGTAGAAACGCGCTTTGGCACCCCGGATTACTGGCGCTCGGCCATAACCCAAGCTGCCAATCGCGAGATGCTGCTGTCCATTCCGGATGTGGAACCCAGCGGTCCCAAGCACTGGTTTGACGTGGTCCTGGTGATGCCCTGCACGGGCAACACCCTTGCCAAAATCGCCAATGCCATTAATGATTCGCCCGTGACAATGGCCGTCAAGGCGCAGCTGAGAAACGGCCATCCCGTGCTGTTGGCCATTACGTCCAACGACTTGTTGGGAATGAACGCGGTGAACCTGGGCCGTTTGCTGACCGCCCGCAACATCTATTTCGTTCCGTTTGGCCAAGACGATCCAGTCCAGAAACCCCGCTCGTTGGATGCGCACCTGGAACTTATGGTGCCGAGTGTCCAGAAAGCATTGCGGGGCGAACAACTGCAGCCTCTCTTGGTGCCCTGGAAATAATTCGTAGGAGTGTGACGTCTGTGTCAGGATATCGGATTGCCATCGTGGGAGCGACCGGGTTGGTCGGGCAGACGATTTTAGAGGTGCTGCAGGAATACCGTGTGCCAGTGTCGGAGTTGGTGGCCTTGGCTAGAGAGGGAGGCGGCCGCTCCGTGATCTTCGGAGGCCGGTCGATTCCGGTCGAGCCGCTCGACGGCATGGACTGGTCGCGCGTGGATGTGGCCTTCTTTGCCGCAGGGAACCCCGTCAGCGAAGCGTATGCGCCGAAGGCCACCGAAGCAGGCGTTACAGTCATTGACAAGTCAAGCCGGTTTAGGATGGTTCCCGATGTGCCGTTGGTGGTGCCGGAGGTTAATGGAGCCACCATCGGCGATGCGCGCTTGATTGCCAGTCCCAATTGCTCAACCATTCAGTTGGTGATTGCGTTGGCGCCGCTGGCTCGGCAGTTTGGACTCGAACGGATCATTGTCTCCACGTACCAAGCCGTCTCGGGAACGGGCCGGGAAGCGGTGACAGAACTTGAGGACGAGACCCGTCATCAGATTCGCGGTGAGGCGCTCAATCCCGTCGTTTACCCGGTGCCCATCGCCCATAACGTGCTGCCGTTTTGCGACAGCTTTGGGGATGGGGATTATACCGGAGAAGAATGGAAACTCATGCGGGAAACCAGCAAGATTCTGGGCGAAGAGTTGGCTTTGAGCGCGACCGCCGTACGTGTGCCGGTGTATGTCGGGCACGCTGAGTCGGTCTACATTGAGACCCGGGAGCCGTGGAGCATGGACGCCGTTCGCGCGGCGCTTGGGAAAGGACCATCGGTGCGGATTGTGGATGATCCGGCACGAGGACTGGTGCCAACGCCTCGGGATGCGGCGGGGCAGGACGATGTGCTGGTGGGTCGAATCCGCAAGGATCCCCACCATCCGCGCGGCTTGCATCTGTTTGTGGTGGCCGACAACTTGCGCCGTGGGGCAGCGACCAATGCCATCGACATCATGCGAATGCTGGCCGCTCGTTGGTCTGTGGAGGAGGCGGCCGTTCGATGAGAGTTGTTGTGCAGAAGTTCGGAGGCACGTCGGTCCGCGAGGCGGCGCAGCGCCGGCTGGTGGTCGATTGGGTGAGCACTGCCATCCAAAACGGCTTTCGGCCGGTGGTCGTCGTGTCCGCGATGGGGCGTCGCGGCGATCCGTACGCTACGGACACCTTGCTTGGTCTCTTGAGCGCCCTGCCGCATTCTCCTGAGGTGGAAACCGATCTACTGGTCAGTTGCGGAGAGTTAATCAGCGCGGTGGTGATGGCGGGGCATTTGCGGGAGCATGGGCTGGACCCGGAAGTCATGACGGGCGGTCAAGCCGGCATTCTCACCGACAGCCGGCACGGCGATGCCCAAATTATCAAGCTTGAGCCGGATCGCCTCAAGGCCTCGCTGGAGTCGGGGCGAGTGCCGGTGGTGGCCGGATTCCAGGGGGTTGGGGATGACGGCCTGGTCACCACGCTGGGGCGCGGTGGCAGCGATACGACGGCGGTTGCGTTAGGCGCCGCGCTCGGGGCTGATGTGGTGGAAATTTTTACAGATGTGGATGGCATTAAGACGGCCGATCCGCGCATTGTGCCGGAAGCCCGCACCATCCGCGAGATGGACTATCAAGAGGTGTTTCAATTGGCGAATCTTGGCGCTCGGGTCATTCATCCGCGGGCTGTCGAATTGGCACGGCAATTTTCGGTGCCCGTACGCATTCGTTCGACATTCTCAAGTGCGGCCGGCACCCTGGTCGGACCCGGTCGCCGCGTTCTCGATTCGTGGGGGCATCGCGACCCGGACCACGCCGTGACCGGGGTGACCCAATTGCGCGATCTCATCCAGTTTCAGGTCAAGCGTCCGGAAACGGTGGGCAATCGCTGGGTGTATCGCCTGTTCGACTTGTTGGGAAAGCGCGGGGTGTCGGTTGACCTTATCAACCTCTTTACCGACCATGTGTTCTTTTGCGTGGCGGTTCCGGTCCGGCCCATCGTGGAAGGGGCGTTGACGGAACTCGACTTCCCTTATGCGGTCTTTGACGACCGCGCCAAGGTTTCTGTGGTGGGCTCGGCCATTGAGGGCCTGCCCGGGGTGGTGGGGCGGGTGATGGAGGCGCTGGCGCGGGAAGGGATAGATGTGCTGCAGTCGGCTGACTCTCACGCCACCATTACCCTGTTGTTGGAAAAAAAGGACATGGAACCTGCGGTGCGTGCCTTGCATCAGCAGTTTGGATTGGACCGGGAGGTGCCCTCTCTATGAATTGGCCGACCATTGTCACCGCGTTGGTCACGCCATACGACCCGACTGGGGAAGTCAACCCCGTTCAGGCCGCCGACCTCGCTCGGAAGCTCTGGTACGAAGGCTCCGACGGGTTCGTAGTGGCCGGGTCCACGGGCGAAGCCTATGGTCTTTCGCTCAGCGAGCGCGAGCGCCTCTTTCGAGCGGTTCGCGCCGCTCTCCCCGCTGAAGTCCCGGTCTGGATCGGCACGGGCAGCAACGACACCCGAGAAACCATCCGCCTGACCGAGGCGGCGGACAGTTGGGGAGCGGACGGCATGCTCATCGTGGCGCCCTATTACAACAAGCCGCCGGCGGCGGGCCTGGTGTCGCACTTTCGGGAAGCCGCGCGGCACACCACACGGCCGGTGATGATTTATGACGTTCCGGGACGCACCGGCGTGCAGATTCCGCCTGAGGTGGTGGTTGAAGCTCATCGCCAAGCCGCCAACATTCTGGCGGTCAAGGAAGCGGCCGGCACCATCACCGCCATGATTGCCATGCACCGTGCACTGCCGCCAGAAGTGATGCTGTACAGCGGTGACGATGCCTTGCTGCTGCCCAGTTTGGCAGTCGGGGCCACTGGGATTGTTTCGGTGGCGTCGCACGTCGCCGCTGGCCACATGCGGGCGCTGGTAGAGGCGTATCGATCCGGGCGGCAGGCGGAGGCCATCCGCCTGCACGAGGTCTTTTGGCCGCTGGCCAATGCGCTCTTTTTGGAGTCAAACCCCATTCCCTTGAAGTGGCTGATGAACCGATTGGGGCTGAATGTAGGCGGCGTGCGCCCGCCTTTGGCGATGGGCGGCACGAGTCGGTTGGAGCCCCTTTGGGAGGCGTATCAGCACCTCAATGGAAACGACGACCAATCTCTCCGCGCGTAAGATTGCATTGGGCATCTCAGTAGGGTACAATACGGATGATGACTTAGTGCTCGGAGGGAAATTGAGCCCAGACCATTGGCATTGAGAGCGACCGGGGCCGATGGAACAGGTTCGGATTGTATGACCCCTGGCATAAGTCCCTAGTCAAAGACTAGGGGCGTTTTCTTGTGCATGACTATTACAGGAGGTGGAGAGTCTGGCTACGAAACTATCCCCAGGCAAACTCCAATTTATTCCCCTGGGAGGACTTGGGGAAATTGGAAAAAATATGGCGGCTGTCGTTCATGGAAACGACATCATTTTGATTGACTCAGGACTGGCTTTTCCGGAGGAGGACATGCCCGGCATTGACATCGTCCTGCCGGACATTTCGTTTTTGCTGGAGAACCGTGACCGTGTGCGCGCAATCTTTCTGACCCACGGGCACGAGGACCACATCGGCGCGTTGCCTTATGTGCTGCGGCAAATGAGTGTCCCAGTATATGGAGCGCGGTTGACGATTGGCATGGTGGAATTGAAGCTGCAGGAGCACCAAATCAGCCTGCACCCGTCATCGCGAGCCCTGGAGCCGGGTGAAGTCGTGCGGGCCGGCAGCTTTTCTGTCGAACTGTTCCGCGTCAACCACTCCATTCCGGACGCCTGTGGCCTCATCATCAAGAATCCGGTTGGCACCGTGGTGCACACCGGCGACTTCAAATTTGACCACACTCCGGTTGATGGCCGGGTGGCGGACTTTCATCGGTTGGCGGAAGTGGGGCGCGAGGGCGTGCTGCTCTTGTTAGCTGACAGCACCAACGCGGAGCGACCCGGATATACGCCGTCGGAAAAGACGGTCGGTAAGACCTTCGATCGTGTCATGGAAGGCGCCGAGGGCCGCGTCATCGTAGCGTCCTTCGCATCCCAGGTGCACCGGGTGCGGCAAGTGGTGGAGGCGGCGGTTCGCCATCATCGGCGTGTCGCGGTCGTGGGGCGGAGCATGGAAAACGTGGTCCAAAAGGCAATCGAGTTGGGATACCTCGATTTTCCGCCGGGAACTTGGATGGACATCGAAGAGGTGAAGAAACTCCCCGCGGAACAGATTGTCATTGTGACCACCGGCTCGCAGGGTGAACCGATGTCCGCGTTGACCCGCATGTCGACCGCTGACCACCGCAAGGTCACCATTGTGCCCGGCGACACGGTGATTATTTCCGCCACTGCCATTCCCGGCAACGAGAAGTACGTGGCGCGAACGATTGACAACCTATACCGGTTGGGTGCCCATGTGGTGTACGGTTCAGCCTCCAACATCCACGTATCTGGACACGCCTGCCAAGAAGAGTTGAAGCTGATGCTCAACTTGGTGCGGCCGCAATACTTTGTTCCCGTTCACGGCGAGTACCGGCACTTGGTCCATCACTCCCGCTTGGCGCAGGACGTGGGCATCGAGCCGTCGCACATTTTGATTGGCGAGAATGGCTCCGTGTTCGAGTTCACCAAGGAGTCGGGCGCGATTGTGGGCAGTGTGCCGTCGGGCAAGGTTCTGGTGGATGGCGTGGGTGTGGGCGATGTGGGTAACATTGTGCTAAGGGACCGAAAGCAGCTCTCCAATGACGGCATTCTCATTGTCGTGGTTGGCATGGACGCCCAAAGCGGACTTTTGGTGTCAGGCCCCGACATCGTATCGCGCGGCTTTGTCTACGTCCGGGAATCGGAAGCGTTGCTGGACGAAGCGCGGCAGCGGGTGAAGTCCGCCTTGTCGCAGTTGGAAGGCAACAACCTGTCTGAATGGTCGGCCATCAAGTCGGCCGTACGAGAGACATTGGGGCGGTTTCTGTGGGACAAGACCAAGCGTCGTCCGATGATTTTGCCCATCATCATGGAGGTTTAGCCACTCAACTCCTCTGAGCGCGGCCCAGATGGGCCAAGTGGAGCAGGATGACCACGTCGGGGCTGACCAGAAGCGCTTTCACCTCGACACGGTAGATATGGTCTCCTAGAACGATGCGGCGTCCATTGAAAAGCTGAAAGACCATGGCCAGCTTGACATCGTTGAGGGAGACCCCCAAAATCGACTCGGTATAAGGTTCCAGTGCTGCTTCGACATCAATCAGCGGCACTGGACTTTTCATCACCTCCAGATTGACTGTCTGCACGTAGGTTTTTCGAGCGTTGGCGCGGTTAATGGTGGCCAACTGGTCGCGAAGCCGCAAGGACTCCTGGCGCCAGTGCTGCGCGTCCAATTGGCTCAGGCGGGTCTGCGTGAGCAGCGTATTGCGCGTGTTCCAAGTATGGGCCTGCACGAGGGCGCTCCCCAGCACGCCGCCTAGAATGAGGCCCGCATACGGTCTCAGATCACGGCTCATGGCTTAATCCACCACAAGAGAAGCCAATACCCCAACTGGGCCCCGCTATAGGCAGCCAAGAGCGTGAGCCCGCCCCTGGCCAGGTCCACCAAGGCCTTGGTGGAGACGCTGCGCTCGAAATTCTCCAGCGCCGTGAGTGCGCCCCCGATAGCCACCGCGACAGCCCAGATGCGGATTTTGAACGCAATTTGGCTTGGGTCCGCTTGGCGCTCTTGGCCTACAATCCAATGTCCAAACGCCCCCATAAGCCCTCCGCCCAGCGTAACCCCAAAGGCCAAGAATAGCGGGGGCCCGATGAGCCGGAGCATCTTCGGAGCGATCCACCACCATTTCATGCGTTTCCCCCTGTATCAGCTTTATGCGGGGGGTTGTCTAATAACACTCGTCACTGCGGACACACTAGGGGGGAATTGTTGAGAGGAGGCACAGGATGCGTCATCGACACACACTCTCCATGGAGGCAGAACGAGAGCCGGAGACACGCCGCAAGACGAAGCAGGATGTGGCCGAGAACATCACAGAGTTTGGCACGACGCGGGTTCCTCAGCAGAAGTCGCCGATCCAGACGCTGGTCATTATCGGTCAGATTGAAGGCCATGTGGTGCTGCCCTCGCAGAACAAAACCACGAAGTATGAACATGTCATCCCGCAACTAGTGGCCATTGAGGAGAATCCGGAGATCGAGGGTCTTCTTCTGGTGCTGAATACTGTCGGCGGCGATGTGGAGGCGGGACTGGCGTTGTCCGAGATGATTGCCAGTCTGTCGAAGCCAACGGTCTCGCTGGTCTTGGGCGGCGGGCATTCCATTGGGGTGCCGGTGGCGGTGGCGGCCGACTACAGCTACATCGCGCCCACGGCAACCATGACGGTGCACCCGATTCGCATGAACGGGCTGGTGATTGGGGTGCCCCAAACATATGAATACCTCGACAAGATGCAGGATCGCGTAGTGCGCTTTGTCATTGAGCATTCGAGCATTGACGAGGAGAAGTTTCGAGAATTGATGTTCAGAACCGGGGAGCTCGCGCGGGACATTGGCACAGTGCTGGTGGGACAGGATGCCGTGGATGTGCACTTGATCAACGAAGTCGGCGGCATCGACGATGCGTTGAAGAAATTGCATCAGTTGTTGCCCTCCCGACCGTCCCGGTCCAAAAAGGCGCATCGGCAGCCGAAGGTTCATTAGCGCATGAAGGAGATGATCCCATGGTGCTTTACACGCCATTGGCGTTCGAAGACGTGTTTCCCAATCCTCCCGATGAGACACCCCTGATGGAAATGTGGGTCGATGGCCGGCTGTGCCTGGTGAGGCGCGGCCCGGATGGAATGCCGCGGTTGGAACGGCTCCTGTCGACTGATCCGGAGGATTACTGGGACCCTGCCTATCAACCCGACACCCTGATCCGCTTCTAGCCAGCGCCCGCTAGCCGGGCGCTTTTTTTTTATCCCCTGCACCCCGGCCGGTCATGTCTCTGGGCCTCCTTCGATACGTTGTAGTACAAGGGGGGAGGTCCATGTGGGCAGTCTTGGGACTGGGTGTGATCCAGGGGCTCACCGAGTTTCTGCCGATTAGCTCATCGGGGCATCTAGTTGTTCTCAAGACACTGTTCGGCGTCGCCTCGCCAGGGGCGGCACTGGAGGTGGCGCTGCATGCCGGGACACTGTTGGCGGTGTTTTGGGCCTACAGGCACTGGTTCGTGGAGTGGCTGGGCCAGTTGCGAGCGAAGGAGCGCGCTGCCTGGGACCTCATGGGCCGGCTGGTGGTGGGATCGGTCCCGGCGGGAATTCTGGGCCTCTTGCTGGGAGAGATGGTGGCGCGCTACTTTACCGTGGAGGCGGTGTTGCTGGGCTGGGTCGCCACCAGCGTGCTGCTCTGGATTACGCCCAAAAGTGCCCAGGATGAGCACTCTCTGAATCGGATCGGTTGGTGGGAGGCGGGGATTGTGGGGTGTGCTCAGGCGTTGGCGTTATGGCCGGGTCTCTCGCGGTCAGGCAGCACGATTGCCATGGCGCGGGTGCTGGGGGTGGCGCCGGAGGATGCGGCCCAGTTCTCCTTCCTCTTGGCGATTCCAGCGGTGCTGGGGGCCTCCCTCATCGAAGCGCCGGCCCTGCTCCATGCGCGCATACCCCTGATGACATTGCTGATAGCCGCACTGTTGGCTGCGATTACCGGTGTGGTTGCGATACAATGGGTGAAAGGGGTTGTGACTCGTCCGCGGGCGTGGCGGGCCTTTGGCGTCTATACGGCACTGGCCGCCCTGGCCACATGGATCATTGGGGGATAAGGGTGCGTTCTGTCTTGAAGCAAATCACCGGCGACATGCGCCGGGAAATGGCCGGTGTGGTGCTGGTGGCATTGGGCATTCTCGGCTATTTGTCACTGGCTTTTCCGCACAGCGGCGTGTTGGGCCGGGATTTAGGGCGGGGATTGATTGTCGTGTTTGGGTTGCTGGCTTGGCTGGTGCCAGCGGCTATCATTGTGACTGGTATCTTGCGGCTCTATAACCAGCCGAGTTTAAGCCGGCAGCGGCGCGCTTGGGGCGTGCTGCTGGTCTATTTGGGCTTTACGGTGCTCTTTGGGTTTGGTGGGCTTCCCGTCGGGGGATGGTTGGGCACCCACTTGCTGTTGCTGACCGCCAGAGGATTGGGCCATCCCGGCTCCATTATTCTGGGGCTGGTCCTAATTATTTTTGGCGTCATGCTGATTACCGGAGGAAGCATCGTGGCCGGCGCGCGCCAATTCGGCCAGGCCGGACTGGCGGCATTGAAGGCGGTGCTGCGGGGATTGGCGCGGTTTGTGTTATGGATTCGGGATTGGGTTTACCCCGTGGAAGAGGCGCCAGAGGCTCCGGTGAGGGAAAAGGCGTCGCCTAAGCCGAGGCGTCCCAAGACGGAACGGCCGGTGGTGCTGCCGCCGTTGGATGATGAGGAGGACCCGGTCCTGCTCACCGTTCCTGTGCAGCAGCGTGAACAGGTGTCCAAGCCGACCACGGTGCAGCCGCCCGTTTTCTCGCGAGGAGGACAACCCTACCTGCCCCCGCCGATGGCGCTCCTGGCGGCTCCCAGCGGAGGGCGGGCCTCTGGTCGCGGGCCATCGGCCGAGGAGCGCGGGCGCGTCCTCATTGAGTCATTGCGGCAGTTTGGCATCGAGGTGCGGTTGAGCGAGGTGAGCCAAGGACCGGCCATCACGCGATTTGAGATTGTGCCGCCGCCCGGCGTGAAAGTGTCCCGGATTGTCAATTTGGCAGACGACATTGCCCTGTCGCTGGCCGCCACTGGCGTTCGCATTGAGGCGCCAATTCCCGGCAAGTCGGCGATTGGCATTGAAGTGCCCAACGACCAGATTTCGGCAGTGCTGCTGCGTGAAGTATTGGAAAGCGCACCCTTCACCGACTCCGAGTCACCGCTTACCGTAGCGTTGGGGCGTGACGTGGCCGGAACGCCGATTGTGGCCAGGCTGGACCAGATGCCGCACTTGTTGGTGGCGGGAGCGACCGGGTCGGGCAAGAGTGTGCTCATTAATGTGCTGATTACCAGCCTCCTGTATCGCTCCAGTCCGGACGTGGTGCGTCTCTTGCTCATCGACCCGAAGGTGGTGGAGTTGTCGGTCTACAATGGCATCCCCCATCTGATCAGCCCGGTGGTCACGGAGCCCAAGAAGGCGGCGGGAGCATTGCGGTGGGCTGTTCAGGAGATGGAGCGGCGCTATCGTCTCTTTGCCGCTCAGGGGGTGCGCGACGTGACGCGCTACAACCAGGTGGGCGAGGAGCACTTGCCGCTGATTGTCATTATCATTGACGAGTTGGCTGACCTGATGATGGTGGCCCCTCAGGATGTTGAGGAGTCGATTGCGAGACTTGCCCAGATGGCGCGGGCGGCCGGGCTGCACTTGGTGGTGGCGACGCAGCGTCCTTCCGTCGACGTGATTACCGGCACCATTAAGGCCAATGTGCCGTCACGGATTGCCTTCGCCGTTTCCAGCCAGGTTGACTCGCGCACCATTCTGGATGCCGCGGGCGCGGAAAAGCTCTTGGGACGGGGCGACATGCTCTTTTCGCCGGTCGGATCACCCAAGCCGCAGCGGGTGCAGGGAGCATTCGTGACCGAAAAGGAAATCGAGACCGTGGTCAAGTACCTTCGCGATCATGTGGACTCACCCGCCCAAGAAGAAGCGCCGCTCGATTTTTCTGCGGCCAACGGGGAGTCCGCGCCGCCGGACGAGACTGATGCCCTCTTTTTGGACGCGGTGCGGATTGTGGTAGAAAGCCAGCAAGCCTCGACCTCGATGCTGCAGCGCCGCATGCGCGTGGGTTACACGCGCGCGGCCCGACTCATCGACGCCATGGAGGCGCGCGGCTTCATCGGGCCGGCCGACGGCGCTCGTCCGCGTGAGGTGTACCTCACGGTGGACCAGTATCGCGAAATGGCGGAGGAACGGCGGGGAGAATCGGTCGATAGTTGACCGAACCCGCCCGCCATGATGGATGAAGGCGTTCGAGACAGGCGTGGCGAATAGGGGCGGACGAGCGCATTTTTTGCTAGCCTAAGGCAAAATTGGGGCGAATCGCGCATAGGATGGATCACTCTCATAAGAAGGGAGGTGTCCATTATGGCGGGGTTCGTTCCCGATTGGTCTTTGCAACGCAAGGGCGCCACAGATCAACGGCGCCACCTCGAGAAAATCAAGCAAGCGCTGAAAGAGCGGCTTCCTGACCTAATCTCGGAAGAGAGCATCGTCGCGTCGGATGGAAAGCGCGTCCTGAAGGTGCCGATCCGATCCCTCGAGCAGTACAAGTTCCGCTTTCATCCATGGCAAGGTGACCGCGTCGGTCAGGACCAAGGTCAAGGTCAGCCCGGCGATGTCCTGGGAAAGCTTCCGAAGGCCGGCCAAGGCAGCGGTAAGGGCGGAAAGCCCGGAGAGAGTCCCGGCGTCGACTACATCGAGGCCGAGGTGACGTTGGACGACATTGCCGGGTTGCTGTTCGACGAGCTGGGTCTGCCCTATCTAAAGCCCAAGCCGCAGGCTTCGCTGCCCCAGCCGACCTGGAAGTTCAAGGACATTAGTCCCAAGGGTTTGATGGGAAACTTGGACAAACGCCGAAGCCTGCGTGAAAACCTCTTGCGCAATGCCAAGAATGGTCCACCGAAAGTGGGCGGATGGCGCGAATCGGACTTGCGTTTCAAGACCTGGGTGGAAGAACCGCAGCCGGAGGACAACGCGGTCGTCATCGCCATGCGCGACATCTCCGGGTCCATGGGGGACTTCAAAAAACTGATGGCTCGGACCTTCGCGTTTTGGATGTTGAAGTTCCTGCGCACCCAGTACCAGGCGGTGGAGGTCGTGTTCCTGGTTCACCACACTCAAGCGCGGGAGGTGACGGAGGACGAGTTCTTCCAGTTGGGTGAGAGTGGAGGGACCAAAGTCTCCTCGGTCTACCAGTTGTGTCAGGAAGTCATCGAAACCCGCTATTCGCCCGCCCGATGGAACATTTATCCGATTCACTTCTCCGATGGCGACAATTGGTCTGATGCCGACAATCGCCGCACGGTGGAGATTTTGGAAACGCTGCTGCCGGTGGTGAATGTGTTTGGCTACACGGAAATTCGGGAAGGGGGCTATACCAGCACCTTGATGTCGGCGTTCAGCCGGGTCAAGCATCCGCGATTCAGGATGGTGACCATCACGCAGAGGCAGGATGTCTACCCGGCATTGAAAACCTTCTTTCCACGAAAGGAGGGATAGCATGTCGCACCGCACTTATCCCAGCGATCGGGACATCTGGAGCCTGGCACGGGAGATGGGGCTCGACCCCTATCCGGTCTTGTTTGAAAGTGTGCCCGCGGCCGTGTTGTACGAATTTGCGGCGTATCTCATCCCGGGGCGCATGTCCCACTGGTCTTACGGCAAGGCGTACCACGCGATGAAGACCCGCTACGATTATGGACTCAACAAACTCTATGAAATGGTCATCAACTCCAATCCGGCTTATGCCTTTCTCCTGGAGTCCAATTCTGATTTGGAAAACACCTTTGTTCGAGCCCACGTCATGGGCCACGTTGATTTCTTTCGTCACAATCAGTGTTTCCAGCATACTGTCCCAGACATGATTGATGTGGTGTCCCGGCATGCGGACCGGGTCCGCCAGTATGAATTTGAGGTCGGGCGCGAGCAGGTGGAGCGATTTCTGGATGCGGTGCTGGCGCTCGAGGAGCATGTGAGTCCGCCTGGCCCCGTGGTGGGGAGGACGGGGCGTGCCCGCGGCCGTCCTGAACGGCTCCATGCGTCGATTCGCGGCGCAGATTGGGGCTGGCGTCCCGAGCCCAACCGAGTGCCCGAGGTCAAGGCGGGAACCGAACAGGATGACGACTTGCTGTTGTTTCTTCTGCGCGAAAGCCGGCATCTGGAGGATTGGCAGCGCGACATCATCGGCATGGTGCGCGACGAGATGTTGTACTTTTGGCCGCAGATCCGCACCAAGATAATGAATGAAGGGTGGGCCAGCTATTGGCATGTGGCCCTGATGCGGGAGATGCAACTCACCGACGATGACTATCTCGATTTTGCCCGACTGCATAGTCAGGTCACGGCGCCCATGATGTATCAGGTGAACCCCTATGCGCTCGGATACGCCATCTATTGCGACTTGGAGCAGCGCGAAGGCCGCGACGCCATCTTTCTGGCCCGCACTGTGGATGATGATGTGTCCTTCATTCGCAACTATCTGACCGAAGACGTGGTGGCGTCGCTCAATATGATGGTTTATGGCGCGGAGCAGGATGAAGTGATTCTCAAGAGTCGCGCGGCGGAAATGGTGCGGGAGCAGTTGGTCCGAGAACTGGTGCACGGAGGAATCCCGGTGATTCACGTCGATGACGGCGATTTCAACCAGCGCGGAGAGCTCTATCTCATCCACCGTCACGAAGGCATTGATCTCGACATTCCCTACGCGGAACGGACACTGCACTATGTCCAGCAGATCTGGGGCCGACCCGTGCATCTCGAAACCCGGGCGGATCACAAGCGTCTGATTCTTAGCTTTGATGGCAAGGCCGACAGCAAGGTGGTGCTTTAACGGACCTCGTGTCTTCAATGCAGTAATGCGATGCAAAAGCGTTGGGCATCTCCCATGGGGCGCTCACCCATTTCCGCCGGCAAACCCCGCGGTGCCGTCGGGCGCAGCGGTTGTTCACTGGAGGGAACCTAGAGGTTCCGCGTACGCACAGGAAACCAAGTCATTCTTCAAGGGAGGGACCTATCATGGATCTGTGGGAACGCCTGCAGGATTACCGGAGTCAAGAAGGTGATTTGCGGTGGCAAGGCACCTTTCGCGAGTATTTCAACAGAGTCCGCGAGCAGCCGCGGTTGGCGCGGCTGTCGCATGCCCGCATCTACGACATGATTGCTGACCATGGCGTCGACACCCCAGCCGATGGGGTCCGCCATTACCGTTTCTTTGACGGGGAAATTTTTGGCCTCGATCACGCCTTAGACCAATTGGTGGACTATTTTCACTCCGCCGCCCAGCGGCTCGAGGTGCGCAAGCGCATCTTGCTCCTGATGGGGCCGGTCGGTGGGGGCAAGTCAACCCTGGTGGCGCTCCTTAAGCGGGGCTTGGAGGCATACTCCCGCACCGACCAGGGGGCAGCCTATGCGATTCGGGACTGTCCGATGCACGAAGAGCCGCTGCACCTCATTCCCGATGCTCTGCGCGCCGAGGTGCAGCGCGAATACGGCATCTATATCGAGGGTGACCTGTGTCCGGTCTGCCGGCAACGGCTCGCGGAAGTCTATGGCGGGCAGATAGACAACGTCCCTGTCGAACGCATTCTCTTCTCCGAGAAAAACCGCGTGGGAATCGGCACGTTCTCGCCTAGCGACCCCAAAAGCCAGGACATTAGTGAACTGACGGGGTCCATTGATTTGGCGACCATTGGCGAGTATGGGTCGGAGTCGGATCCCCGCGCCTATCGGTTTGATGGGGAATTGAACATTGCCAATCGCGGCTTGATGGAATTCATTGAGATGCTGAAGAGCGATGAGAAGTTCCTCTATGGGCTGTTGACGCTCTCGCAGGAACAGAACATCAAGACGGGGCGATTTTCCATGATTTACGCCGACGAGGTGATTGTCAGCCACGCCAAT
>JAKADO010000024.1 GCA_021820485.1 Bacillota bacterium | reverse complement strand
CTATATCCTTTTGCGCATTCAAGGGCACTTGCCATGGAATCCGCAGCACATGGGAGCGGTCAATCCGCAGTTGGCGTTCAACACGGCCACCAGCTTTGGAACCAACACCAACTGGCAGGCCTACAGCGGGGAGAATACGCTTTCGTACTTCTCGCAATTCGGGAACTTAAGCTTTCTGCAGTTTGTGACGCCCGCGGTGGGTGGAACCATGGCCATTGCTTTCATCCGAGCCATTTCCGGCAAAAAGATGGGCAATTTTTTTGTGGATCTAGTGTTGATGTGCACGCGGGTTCTTTTGCCGCTGGCCATCGTGTTCACCGTGCTGTTGGTTTGGCAGGGCGTTCCGGAAACGCTTGCGCCGTATCTCCACGTGCACACGATTACGGGACAGACCCAAGTGGTGCCGCGCGGTCCGATTGCTTCGTGGGAGTCCATTGAGCACATAGGCACCAATGGCGGCGGTTTCACCAACGCTAACAGCGCCAATCCGTTGGAAAACCCGACGGCACTCAGTAATGTTTTTGAAGTTGTTATGATGGGCTTGCTCCCGGTGGCGTTCTTTTACACGTTTGGTGTTATGACCGGTCGACGAAAAATGGCATGGACGCTTATTGCGGTTGCGGGAGCGATGTTCTTGGCCATAGGGGCAATGATCTACTTCCCCATGACACTAGGAAATCCCATAATCAATGCGCTGGGCCTGCATGGCCATATTTACCGGGTTGGTACTGAACTACGGTATGGGACCGGTGGAACATCCGTCTTCGAAACATCCACCATGTCCTTTACAACCGGATCGGTAGCTAGCGCTCACGACAGTGCTTTGCCCATCACTGGGCTAGCATATCTGGCGGCCATGTTCTTGAATTTGGTGTTTGGCGGCAAGGGCGTGGGCCTCTTGAACATGTTGATGCTGGTGATTATCACCGTTTTCATCATGGGACTGATGGTCGGGCGCACCCCGGAATTTCTCGGCAAGAAAATTGAAGCCAAAGAGGTGTCGCTAGCCTCCATTGCCTTTCTGCTGCATCCCTTCATCATTCTTGTCGGCACGGCGCTATCCGTGGCGTTACCCGCCGGATTGAGAGGGGTCTACAACCCGGGACCGCACGGATTTTCAGAGATTCTCTATGGTATCACATCCGGTGCCGCCAACAACGGATCTGCCTTCGGAGGGCTGGGCGCGGCGCTTCCCTACTATGAGGTGACGATTGGGATCGTCATGGTGCTCGGCCGGTTTGCTTCGGTGATGGCGATGTTTTTGCTCGCGGAGTCTCTTCTCCAGAAGCGGCAGGTGCCTACGACTTCGGGAACCATGCGTACCGAAGGCCTCCTGTTTGGGGGAATCCTGGTGGGAGCCGTCATGGTGCTTAATGCCCTCACCTTTTTCCCGGTGGTGGCACTGGGGCCGTTGGCCGAACACTATCTTTTGATTGCGCATCACCTGTTTTAGGTCGGTGTAGAGGGAGGATTATGCGTTTATGGCAGCAACATCGCAAAAGATGGACAGCAAGTATTTTGGCGAAGTGCTGAAAGACACGTTCGCCAAGCTCAACCCGACCAAGATGATCCGCAACCCGGTGATGTTTGTCGTCGAGCTGGGCACACTGGTGACTTTGATCTTTACGATTGGAGCGGTAGGCAAGCCGCAATTTACGTACGAGCTCTTAGTGACCATCATTTTGTTCTTCACCATTCTGTTCGCGACCTTTGCAGAATCGTACGCAGAGGCGCGGGGGCGGGCGCAAGCGGACTTTCTGCGGAAGACCAAGTCCAGCACGAAAGCCAAGCGCCTGAAGGAGGACGGCAGTTGGGACTTGGTGGCATCGGACCAACTCAGCCAAGGGATGCGCGTGCTGGTGGAACCCAACGACATTATCCCCAGCGACGGTGAAGTGGTGGAAGGTGTCGGATCGGTGGATGAATCCGCCATCACGGGAGAATCCGCTCCGGTGATTAAGGCACAGGGCGACAGTGTCACTGGCGGTACGCGGTTGTTGTCGGACCGACTGGTCGTGCAAATCACCACCAACCCTGGCGAGACCTTTTTGGACCGCATGATTGCCTTGGTGGAAGGCGCGAGCCGCCAAAAGACGCCGAACGAGATTGCACTGTCCGCCCTCTTGGGGGTGCTGACCCTCATCTTCGTCCTTGTCGTGGTGACATTGGTTCCCCAAGCCCGGTACTATGGCCGGCATGCGACGGACATCACGACGATGGTGGCGCTCTTGGTTTGTCTTATTCCTACAACGATTGGTGCGCTCTTGTCGGCCATCGGCATCGCAGGCATGAATCGTGTCGCGCAAGTGGATGTGGTGGCCAAGAGCGGCCGTGCCGTTGAAGCCGCCGGCGACATCGACACCATCATCCTCGACAAGACGGGCACCATCACCATTGGAAACCGCATGGCGACCGAGTTTATGCCCCTCAGCGGAGTATCCGCCGAAGAGGTCGCGGAGGCCTCGCTGTTGGCCTCCTTGTCGGACTCGACGCCCGAAGGCCGTTCGGTGGTGGAGTTGGCGCAGAATGTCCTAAACCTGGCCTCGCTGCCAGAGGTGGATGGAGAACCGGTGCCGTTTTCCGCGCATACCCGCATGAGCGGCGTTGATGTGGCGGATGGCCGGCAGATTCGCAAGGGTGCCGTCAGCGCGATTGTGGAAATCACACGGCCGGAAACCCGAGAGGAACTGCAGAAGTTGGCCGAAGCAGTCGCTGGCGAGGGTGGCACGCCGTTGGCGGTGGAAATTGATGGCCGGGCGCTGGGTGTCATTCGCCTCAAGGACATTGTCAAGGCGGGATTGAAGGAGAAGTTCGACGACTTCCGACGGATGGGCATTCGCACCGTCATGGCGACTGGCGACAACCGCATTACAGCGGCCGTTATTGCGCAGGAAGCAGGCGTGGACGACTTCATCGCTGAGTTGAAGCCAGAGGACAAGATTGACGTGATTAAGAAGGAACAGTCCGAAGGCAAATTGGTGGCGATGACAGGCGACGGCACCAATGACGCTCCAGCGCTGGCGCAGGCCGACGTGGGGTTGGCCATGAACTCAGGCACCATGGCAGCCAAGGAAGCTGGCAACATGATTGACCTTGAGTCCAATCCCACCAAGCTGCTCGAGGTGGTCATGGTCGGCAAGCAGCTGTTGATTACCCGGGGCGCGCTCACGACCTTCTCCATTGCCAATGACGTAGCGAAGTACTTCGCCATCATTCCCGCCATGTTTGCAGCCGTGCCGACGTTGTCGGTGCTGTCTAAGCTCAATATCATGGGGTTGAAGACACCGCACGGCGCGATTTTGTCCGCGCTCATATTCAATGCCCTCATCATCCCCGCCTTGATTCCCTTCGCCATTCGCGGGGTCAAGTACCGGGCTGAGTCGGCGGACAGAATGCTCGCGCGCAACATCTTCAATTGGGGTGTCTTGGGGATCATCATTCCCTTTGTGGGCATCTGGGCCATCGACCGCGTACTGGGATTATTCGGACTAGCCTAGGAGGGTAAGACATGAAATATCTGAAGCCGTTAATTGGCGTGAGCGTCTTTCTCTGGCTTCTGTTGGGCTTGGCCTATCCACTGGCGATGACCGGCATCAGTGAACTGGTGTTTCCATATCAGGCCAATGGCAGCCAAGTGAAGCTCAATGGGCGGGTGGTGGCCGACGCCCAAGTGGGGCAGTTCTTCAACCAAATGGGGTACTTCTGGGGACGGCCCTCCGACACGGTGTCCACGACAACGGGAAAGCCGGAACCCTATAACGCCTACAATTCGGCGCCGAGCAACTTGGGGCCGACCAATAAGGCGCTCATCAGCACCATCAAGGCGCGCATCGCCTACTTGGAAAAGACCAACCCCGGCCTTAAGGCGAGCCAGATTCCCCCCGACTTGGTCGAGGGATCCGGTTCGGGATTGGATCCCTATATCAGCGTGCAGGGCGCGGTGATTCAGATTCCTCGCGTCGCCAAAGCGACCGGCCTTTCCGCATCGTTCCTGCGGACCTTGGTGCAACAGGCGACTTTGGGTCCGCAATGGGGGCTCTTTGGACACACGGTGGTGAATGTCACGGAATTGAACATCAACGTGTACAAGGCGCTTCACGGATAGTGCGGCTCCAGTCCCGCCTGCGACAGCATCGATGAGAGGATGGAACCGGGCGTCAGGATTGAGCCCGGCGCCGGTTCCGCCAAGGAGGGACGGGCGATGCATCGGATACTCTTGGCTCTGGATGACCGGAACCATGCGGAGGCCGCGGCTTGGTGGGTGCGAGAATGGCTGCGCCACGATTCCCGCAGCGAAGTGTGGGCACTTTACGTGACGGAGCTGATATCGCGGGGACGTCTCAGCGGTCCGTTGCTGCCGATGAGTTACGAGAAGGAAGTGGCGCAAGGCATTCATCAGCACCTGGAGCGGGAAGTGTTTCGGGGTTTTCAGCACCGGGTGCGTTTTCTGCACAAGGTCAGCCCCTCCATTAGCGAGGCGATTTGTGAAACCGCAGCCCTGTGCAATTGCGACACGATTGTTCTGGGGGGGCGGACGGGGGGCGGTTTCTGGCGATGGTTGGGGGCCGGAATTGCCCCGGCTGTCTTGAAAAGGACATCTGCATCCGTGGTTGTGGTGCGTCTGGGAACGGTCAAGCCGATCCCCTTGCACGGGCCCCATCGAGCGGGATAAAGCGAATAGAGTCTGGGCGAGAACCTTCTGCGGGTGCGGAAGGTTCTCGCCCATTCATTTATGGCCGGGCCGGAAGTGGAACGGCCGGGATCTTTCGGGTAGTCTATATTTAAGGCAACACGGGAAAGGGACGATGCGCATTGCCTCACACCTTCAAACGGCGAACCCCGGAGCAAATATTGGAAGATATCAAGCGCATGAGCCGCGGCAAGCACCGCATTTATATCGGAGCGGCTCCGGGGGTAGGAAAGACATTCACGATGCTGAGCGATGCCCACATTGCGCGGTCTGAGGGAATTGATGTCGTCATTGGCTGCCTCGACACACACGGCCGCGAGGAGACGGAAAAGATGGTGGGTGATCTTGAAGCGATCCCTCTAAGGCGTGGCACCTTGAAAGGCCTGGAGGTGGGGGAGCTGGATGTGGAAGCGATCTTGGCGCGCGAACCCGACCTGGTGCTGGTGGACGAATTGGCGCACACCAATGCCGATGACTCTCAGCACGCCAAGCGTTATGAGGATGTTCAGGACATTTTGGATGCCGGCATCAATGTCTGGTCGACATTGAACATTCAGCATGTCGAGTCGCTCAATGACACGGTGCGCCAAATTACCGGCGTGCGGGTCCGGGAAACCATTCCGGATTCCGTCATTCGGGACGCTGACGAAATCCGGTTGATTGACCTGACCCCGGATTCCCTGATTGATCGGCTTAAGCAAGGAAAGATTTATCCCCCTGCAACGGTGGCCAACGCCTTGCAGAACTTCTTCCGCAAGGGCAACATTACGGCCTTGCGTGAGTTGGCATTGCGAGCGGTGGCGGACGACACCGACGAGCGGCTCGAAGACTACATGGATGACCATGATATCGTGGGGCCCTGGCCGACCCACGACCGTATCCTGGTTGCGCTTACGCCATCTCCCAACGGATCTCGGCTGATTCGGCGGGGCTACCGACGAGCGCGACGGCTCAAGGCCGCGCTCACGGTGGTAACGGTCCTGCCCAACGGGTTGGCGAGTCTTGACCAGAAAGATGCAGACCGGTTGGAAGGGCATCTATCGTTGGCACGAAAGCTGGGAGCGCACGTGGTCGAGCTGCAGGATTCCAATGTACCGCGGGCCTTGGTCACCTACGCCAAGGAGCACCACGTCACGGAAATTATCATGGGTGAGTCGCGCCGCTCCCGCTGGGAGGAAATTGCCCGCGGTTCGGTCATCAATGAGGTGCTTCGGCTCAGCAGCAACATTGATATTCTGGTGCTCGGCGAGGAACCCAAAGACTAGCGGCATTCTGAGTGAGCCGGCATCGGATGTTATAATTGGAAGGATAAACTAGGGGGGTATGGCTTTTGGACCTGAGTGACGCCGATATTTTACATGTGGCGCGTTTGGCTCGACTGCATTTGACGCCCGATGAACTAGGCCCGGTGCGTGCTGATTTGAATCGGGTTTTGGCCTATGTATCGCAGCTGCAGAAGCTCGACTTGGAGGGGGTACGTCCCACCATGCATGTGGTTGAGACCCATGCACCGCTCCGCGAAGACCGTCCCGAGCCATCGCTCGGGATCGCCGAGGCGACCAAGAATGGTCCGGTGGTAGAGAATGGCATGTTTCTGGTGCCGCGTATCATGGAAGGTGGGGCGAGCGGTGAGTGAGCTGTGGGCCATGGATGCCTATGCATTGCACGAGCAGTTTGCGTCCGGGGCAATATCCGCCGAAGCTATTGTCAAAGCGCACTTGGATCGCATTCAAGCATGGGATTCAACGATAGGAGCCTTTCTCTTTGTCGACGCCGAGGGGGCTCTAAGGCGGGCCCGCGAGGAGGACGCCTGGACGCTGGATGAGCGCCGCCGGCGGCCGCTTTCCGGGGTTCCAGTAGCCCTCAAGGACAATATTGTCACGCGGCACATGCCGACGACGGCTGGGTCGAAAATTTTGGGTGCGTTTTTGTCGCCCTACGACGCGACTGTCGTGGACAAGCTGATGGATGCTGGGGCAATCCTCATCGGGAAGACCAATCTGGATGAGTTCGCAATGGGCTCGTCGACAGAGCATTCCGCGTTCCATCCGACCCGCAATCCGTGGGATGCGACACGCGTTCCGGGCGGATCCAGCGGCGGTTCAGCGGCGGCCGTCGCTGCTCGGATGGTGCCGGTGGCGCTCGGATCGGACACCGGCGGATCCATCCGTCAACCTGCCAGCTATTGCGGCGTCGTGGGCATGAAGCCGACCTACGGCCGGGTGTCGCGCTACGGTCTCATTGCCTTCGCATCCAGTCTTGACCAAATTGGTCCGATGACGCGGTCTTTGCGTGACAGTCGCTTGGTGTATGGGGTCATTCACGGATCAGACCCCCACGACTCTACCTCGTTGACTAACGTGGCGGAGCCGATTCCTAGCCAGGAACAGCGCTGGCGCATCGGTCTTCCGCGCGAGTTTTTCGGGGACGGTATGGATGACGGCGTGCGCAGGGTGATTGATCAAGCCTTGGAATCCTTGCAAGGGCTCGGGCACGAGCTCGTGGAGATTTCCTTGCCACATACGGACTATGCGATAGCTGCCTACTACCTTATAGCTCCAGCGGAAGCCTCCTCCAACTTGTCTCGCTACGACGGGGTGCGCTACGGCATGAGGGCCAGTGGGGGAGACCTGCTGAATATGTATGAAACGACACGGGATGAGGGGTTTGGTGACGAGGTGAAGCGGCGCGTGTTGCTCGGTACACATGCGCTGTCGGCTGGTTATTACGATGCCTACTATCTCACGGCGCAGAAGGTGCGTACGCGCATCCGCGAGGACTTTGACCAGGCCTTTCAAACGGTGGACTACATCGTCACGCCCACGACCCCTGACACCGCGTTTGTCCTCGGGGCGCGCAGCGACGACCCTATTAAAATGTATTTGGGCGATATCTTCACGGTGACCGCAAACCTGGCCGGAATTCCAGGCCTTTCTATGCCGGCTGGGCTCGCGGCAGGGCTGCCGGTTGGTTTGCAATGGCTGGCTCCGCCCCTTTTTGATGCGGCTTTGCTGGATGCAGCCGAGACGTTGGAACGAGTGCTCCAGCCGATGCCATGGCCTGAGGAGGTAAAAGCATGAGCCGTGACTATGAGGTGATTGTCGGGCTGGAAGTGCACGTCGAGTTGAAGACGGCAACGAAGCTTTTTTGCGGGTGCGAGGCCGCCTTTGGTGCGGATCCCAATTCCCATACCTGTCCGGTCTGCTTGGGGATGCCGGGCGTTTTGCCGGTGCTCAACCGGGAAGCCATCCACTTGGCCGTCCGGTCGGCCTTGGCGTTGAATTGCGAAGTGAGGCCGTTTTCCAAGTTTGATCGGAAGCAATATTTTTATCCGGACTTGCCGAAGGCCTATCAGATTTCTCAGTTCGATGAGCCCTTGGCCGAATACGGGTGGGTCACCATTCGGCCGGCGTCGGGGGAAGGCCGTCGGATCGGCATCCGGCGCATCCATGTTGAAGAGGACGCGGGCAAGTTGAATCACCTTGGACAGCGCCTGGGGGATGCGACGGGATCTCTGGTGGACCTGAACCGGGCAGGGGTTCCGTTGATTGAAATCGTCTCGGAGCCGGATCTTCGCTCAGCTGAGGAGGCGAGGCTCTATCTCACCGAGTTGCGCGCAATTCTAAGCTATCTTGACGTCTCGGATCTCCGCATGGAGGAAGGATCCATGCGATGCGACGCCAACGTGTCGTTGCGTCCAGTCGGATACGAAGGTGCCCTGGAGGATCTCTCCCGGGTCGAAATCAAGAACGTGAACTCGATTCGCAACGTTCAACGGGGCATCGAGTACGAGGTGGAGCGTCAAGCCGAGATGCTCCTCCGGGGCGAGCGGATTGTCAAGGAAACGCGCGGCTTTGACGACGCCACGGGGCGTACCTACAGTCAACGCAGCAAGGAAGAAGCCAACGACTACCGCTATTTCCCGGAACCGGACTTGCCCCCCTTGGTGCTGTCGGCCGAGTGGATCGAGAGTGTGCGTCAGGCGTTGCCTGCGTTGCCGGATGCCATTCGGGAGGCATTGGTGTCCCGTGGCATTCCCCCCAAAGACGCGGAAGTTCTCGTATTGGATCGGGAAGCCTATCAATATTGGCTGCAGGCCACGGAACGCTTCGAAGATGACCGCCTGGTGACCAACTGGATGCTGTCGGACGTCGCTCGATTGATTAACGCGCGTGGCGAAAGCTACGCCAAGGCGGCCGTTGGTCCTGATGGTCTGGTGGAACTGTTGGAGCTTATTGGATCCGGCAAGATCTCTGGACGCATGGCCAAAGAGGTCTTGGAAGCCATGTTCGAGACGGGAAAACGCGCAGAGGAGGTTGTGAAGGAGAAGGGGATGAGCCAGATCACGGACGAGGGAGCCATTCGCTCGATTGTGGAAGAGGTGCTGAAGCAGCACCCGGCCGTGATTCAGGACTACCTTTCGGGAAAGGAAAAGGCCTTGGCCTTTTTGGTGGGGCAGGTGATGAAGCAAACGCGTGGACAGGCCAAACCCGATCTTGTCAATCAATTGCTAAAGGATGTCATACACCATGACTACAACACGGCTCAGTAGCATCAGGCCCGGATCCCATTGGCGCATTGTTCCCTTGGCGAGTTCCGTCAATGCCAAGGCTATCGAATCGTGCCGCCAATGGCTGGAGTCACAAGGATTTCAAGTGAGTTACGGCGAGCATCTCTTTGAACGCGACAATGACGTGCTGCATCTCGCGGGCGGTGATCGGGAGCGGAGCGAGGATTTGACGGCGGCGTTGACGGATCCGGCTGTCGATGTGGTGCTGGCGGCACGCGGTGGATACGGTACCATGCGGCTTTTGCCATACCTGGACCTGGGACGGATCCAACAGGAGAATCCCAAACCAGTCATAGGATTCAGCGACATTACGGCCTTGCACAACACGCTAGCCAGCATAGGCTGGACATCCATACATGGTCCAAATGCCCACAGCCAACTTGAGGGACCCACGGGCGAATCTCTCTTGCAACTCTTGGCAGGGGAACTGGAGGAGATCACCCCGCACCCCATGGAATGTTTGGCCAATCCCATCCGGGAGACTGTGGTGGCCCCTTGGCATGGCGGGAACCTGGCGCTGGTTTCGGCGTTGGTAGGCACGCCATACCAACCGGACTGGGATGGTTCGGTGCTGTATCTTGAGGAAGTCCACGAAAAGCCCTATCGGATCGACCGCATGCTGCAGCAACTCCGCTTGGCCGGGATTCTGGATCAAGTGCGGGGCATCGTATTCGGTGAGGCGCTGTTCGATGCTGAACCGAAGGATGAGGCGGTGAAATCCTTGGTGCGGGACATCGCCCTCCTTCAGGGGATCCCCGCCTGGTGGGGACTGAAGTCCGGTCATTCCGAGCCCATGTTCTCTTTGCCGCTGGGAACGCCATTGGCCATCGAGCCAACTGGACACGTGCGTCTCCTGATGAACCGATGAGCGAATCAGGGCTCGGCGCGCATCAGACCCTAGAGATTCTTCGCATGGGACAAGCCGGCGACGGAGTGGCTCGGCTGGCTGATGGCCGGCTCGCCTTTGTGCCGGGCGCTCTGCCTGGCGAACTTGTGGACGCGGCGGTGACCGAAGAACGCAAGAACTTCGTGCGCGCCCGCCTGATCCGCCGGCAGCGCAGTGCCGCCGAGCGCATCGAGCCGATATGCCCCCTATTTTCTGAATGCGGAGGATGCAGTTTTCAGCATTGGGACTATCAGGCGGAATTGCTTTATAAGGAAAGCCGGGTCAAAGAAGCCTTGCGCCGCATCGCGCATCACGATCCGGAGATTGTGGGCCGCATTCGCGGAAGTCAAGACCCGTACGGATACCGTAATAAAGGGCAGTTCCCCTTTGGCGGCAGTACAGGCCATGCGGTGCTGGGGCTTTACCGCCGCGGCACCCACCAGGTTATTCCCGCCGACCACTGCGACATCCAAGACCCGCTCATCAACAAAGTGCTGGCGGTTGGGCAGTCCATGGCCAACCGCCTTAACGTGCCTCCCTATGATGAGGCCCATGACACCGGGGTGCTGCGCCATCTGTTGATCCGGTCCTCACGACGAGAGCAGCAGATTCTGGTATTGTTGGTAGTTCGTCAGGAGCACCCGGCATTGGAACCCCTGGCAGATGAGATCATGCGTCTCGTACCAGAAGTGCAAGGAATTGGAGTCAACATCAATCCTGATCGCACCAATCGCATTCTTGGGCCGACCACAACATTGGTGCGGGGTCAAGACACCATAACCGATGTCATTTTGGGCCGGTCGTTCCGTTTGTCCTTCACCTCGTTTTTCCAGGTGAATCCCACTCAGGTGGGAGTGCTCTATGAAACCGCACTGGGATTTTTGCCGCCTCATACGGGCGAGGTATGGGACTTGTATTCGGGTGTTGGGACGCTGGCGGCTCTGGCGGCCGGCCGCGCCCGTTTTGTGCGAGCCTTGGAAGTGAACGCGGACGCGGTCCAGGATGCGCGCCAGAATTTTGCTCTAAACCACATTGAGAATGTGGCCATCGATGCCGGCCGCGTGGAGGACTTGATTGCGCAATGGGTGAGGGAGCAAAAGGCGCCTCCGGATGCGGTCATTGTGGATCCGCCGCGCGCTGGCCTCAATCCCGAGGTTATTCAGCAACTCAAGGACTTACGGCCGGGCCGTATCATTTATGTCAGCTGCAATCCCGACACATGGGCTCGAGACGCGGAGTCTCTGACCGACTCGTTTCAAATCGCCCAAGCCATTCCCGTCGATATGTTCCCCCGAACCGATCACGTTGAGGTTGCATCCTGCCTCCTGCGTCGATGAGGCATTTAAGTGGTGGTAGCCTTTTCCGGCGATAGTCGATGACGCAGGAAGATCCAGACCAAGAGCG
The DNA here is from genome assembly GCA_021820485.1 of Bacillota bacterium. Classification (GTDB taxonomy): domain Bacteria; phylum Bacillota; class Sulfobacillia; order Sulfobacillales; family Sulfobacillaceae; genus Sulfobacillus_B. Next base: position 25,354 of record JAKADO010000024.1, on the reverse strand, counting down.
CGATGGCGATACCCCCCAAGCCGACTACGGCTCCCACCAGTTCCCCCTTGGCGAACGGTGACACAGCCATGGCTGCCAAGACGACGGCCATCACGAAATAGGTGGTATAGGGAAATCCCCAGAGCTTATGCGTAAGCTTGTCGGGATGGTGCTTTTCCAAATAGGGGCGGTAAAAGCGTTGGGTGAGCAGTACCATCAGCCAGATGAACATCGCCTGGAAGCCGGTTGCGGTGACGAGGTAGCTGTAGGCCTTTTTGGGCAAGACATAGGCTAGGAGGATGGTTAAGGCAAGGAGTGCTGCGCTGGTCCAGATGGCGCGGGTGGGGAGCCCCTTTTTGTTGAGACGACCAAGGGCCTTCGGAGCTTCACCCTGTTGTGCCAATGAGTAGAGCACCCGCACATTGGAATAGAGGGCGGCGTTCATCGTGGACAGCACGGCGAACAGCAACACCAAATTCATAACCGTGGAGGCATAGGGAAGCGTGCTCGCCCTGAGGGCTACGATGAAGGGACTGACGCTGTCCGATTGGGTGGACCACGGGCTGAGTGTCAAGACGACGAAGATGGAGCCCAGGAACATAATGGTCACCAGCACCACCGTGTTGCGTATGGCGGTTCCCAAGGTCCGCTTCGGGTCTTTGGCTTCGGCCGCGGCCAGGCCGATGACGCCCGTTCCAGCATAAGCAAACAGCACTAGAATCATGGCAGGCATGGCGTGGTACCAACCGTTGGGGACCCAGCCCCCGTGGCCAGTCAGCATCGCCCCGACGGAAGGCATGGCGTGCCGGGTGGGCACCACGTGCAGGAGCATCAACCCTCCCAAGACAATGAACACGAGAACCGCCAGGGTTTTAACCCCGGCCATGAATCCCTCGATGGTCCCAAATCCCCGTACGCTGATGAAATTGATGGCAATGATGAGGGCTGAATAGATCAGCGACCACACCCAGAGCGGCATCCCCGGGAACCAGAACCTCGAAAACAGGGCGGCTGCCGTCACTTCGCTGGACATGGTCAATACGCTGGAAAACCAGAAAATCCACCCCGACACGAAAGTCCATCCGGGACCGAGCACCTTGCGGGTGAAGACCAGAAATGACCCAGGAGTTGGCGTGGCGATGGACATCTCCGCCAAGGCGTTGATTTCCAGTATCATCACCAATGCTCCCAAAGCATACATGGCCAGCACTATCGGCCCGGCGTGGCGAATGGCCAGTCCGCTGGCCATGAACAGGCCCGAACCCATAATGCCGCCAATTGTCAGCAGTGTGAGCGTGGAAGAGGTGAGATCCTTTTGAAATGCTTGGTGATGGCTCTTGACGCGTCCTTTATGGAGGCGCGCGCGGCCAGGAGATTTAATCCCCATGGTAGCCCCTTTCTGTTTGACAACAGATTTCCGTTTCTGGTAACACCTTAAGATAGGCGAAACTAGCATGAGCGGGCGTCGCCGGGTTTATGCGGAGGTGTCCATAGTGACAATGGTGAAGGGCAAGACAGTGCAGCAATCCCGAACGGAAATGACGGAGTTGGTTCTACCAGGAGACTCCAATCAGTTGGGCAATATCTTGGGTGGCAAAGTCATGCACTGGATAGACTTGGCGGCAGCTATCACTGCCAATCGGCATTCGGGGCATGTGGCGGTCACCGCGTCGATGGACAGTTTGGAGTTTTTGCATCCCATCCGCGTCGGTGAGGTGGTGCATCTCATTTCCCAGGTGAATTGGGTGGGTCGGACATCCATGGAAGTCGGAGTGGACGTGTACGGCGAAAACATGGACACGGGCGAGCGGCGGAAGACCTCCACCGCATTTCTCACCTTTGTCGCCTTAAACAGCGAGGGAAAGCCGGTGGAAATTCCGCCTTTGGTGTTGACAACGCCCGAGGAGGAAGAGCGGTTTCACGCGGCCGAAGCGCGGCGACAAGAGAGGCTGAAACGGCGGCAGCGGTGATTGTGAAGCGGGTAGGAGGAATCCTGTAATATTGTCGAAAAATGGCGAAAAAGCCCGAATGTACTGTTAACAGGCCGTTTATTTAACCAAGCATATATTCTCTGTGTCGAACATGGTCGAAAATTTAGACAGAGAATCGTGCGCGCTGGACCTTTACGATGTCGGTGAGGAGAAATCCTCACCGATTTTCTGTTGAGGGAGGCGGTCATGTGCCGGATGCAGCGGTTGTGCAGATCATTTCCCGCTTGACCAGCATCCTGGTGGACTTGGCTGGGGGAGTCTTTACGCTGGTCATGGTCTACGGGGGAATTCGCTTCATGCTGTCCCACAATCCGCGGGCGGTCCAATCCAGCAAGGAACTGATGGGACGCGCGGCCATCGGACTGGGGCTGGTGTTGATGGTGGATGTTTTACGGCAGTTGATTCAGTACGTGGTGTCATGAAAACCCATCTCACGCTAGATCCCCTGGTCTGGACTGTCAATCGCTTGTCGCAATGGTCTTGGCACCAGTTGATGCAGCTTGCGAAGGTAGGCTTCAGCCGCTGGATCTTCGCACCATTGCCATGGCCCGCGGCCGTGATTCATCTCTACGCTGTCAGTCGAAACCTAGCTTGGGCGTTTTCTCTTGTACTCGTGCTGGGTCTTCTTTTGAGGAGTATGTGGCCAGCGTTGGCGCTTCCCGGAGGCAGTACGCCCGTGGCCTTGGTTTTCGAGCGTTTGGTGACGGCTGCTGTGCTAAGTCTGGCGGGATTGTGGGCGATGCAGACGTTGGTGACCATCAACAATGCGGTGATGGAGACCCTCGTCCGCAATGCGGCTTCTTTTCAGCCCGCCATGGCGCCCCATGGTGTCCTGTCGCCTTTGGTGGTGCTTATCGTCACGCTGGCGCTTATTGCTCTCATCATCTATCTTGCAGTCTTTTATGCCATTCGTGCGATTGAACTCTACCTGTTAACCGCGGCCATTCCATGGTTCGCCCTATGGTGGGTATCGCGACGCGACGGTGGCGTGCTGGAAAACCTCGGGCGCGAGTTAGTGGTTGTGATCTTCATCCAGTCCTTCCATGCCGCGGCCTTTTGGCTCGCGACCCGCCTCCTGGGGATGGGCGGATTGGGGACAGCCGGTCTTTTTATGGAATTGGCGCTCTTTTGGTACATGACGAAGCTTCCCGGACAGTTTCGCCGTCTGGTGGGGGCGGGGTTGGGGGTAGGACGTCTGTGGCAATGATACGGACGGTCTTCCTCCCGCTGAGTCACGAACCGGAGGTGCTGTTTGGTCTTCGCTTTTCAGACCTGCTGTGGCTGATGGGGGCCGCAGCGGCGGATGTTGGGATCTGGCGAGGACTGCGTCTTTGGCCAGACCTCAGGGTCGCCTGCTTGGGCACGATTTCCGGGATAGGCGTGGTGTTGGCCGTTGCGCGCGTCGAAGACGCCAGTCTTCCTGCATGGATTGCCAGGGGAGTGAGATTCTGGGTGACACCGCGGCTCTTTCTGCCCTAGCCCGGGGCTGCAATATCAACGAATGAGGTGATTTGGGTGGCAGTTCGCATGAACCAACTTTTTCCCATACGAGCGATCGGGCCGGGCCTTTGTCTGGTCGGACGGGATCGGTTTTCGGCGGTGCTGGAGGCGGTGCCTATCAACTTCGGGCTCCGCTCGCAGAAGGACCAAGAAAGGCTGGTTAACGGCTATACCGCCTTTCTCAATGGATTGAGCTTTCCGATCGAGATCTTGGTCCGCTCCGATTATCTTCGGGTTGATGACTATCTCGGCGAGTTAAAAAGCCGCGAGGAGGATATCGAGCCGCATTTGCGGCCATCGTTGGGGGACTACATCGAGTTTCTCCATGAGACCGCGAGTGTCCAGCACCTTGTCCGCCGCCGCTTTTTTATCATCTTGTCGTGGCACGGCGTGGATACGCGCACTCGTCCGCGACGGCGTGGAGAAGTGCTCTGGGATGAAGCGGAGCGAGAGTTGGAGCGTCGGAGGGACTTGGTGGCCGAAGGCCTGAAGCCTCTCGGAATTCGAATCAAGGTCCTTGAGCGGGAGGATTTGTTTCGATTCCTCTATGCCAGTCTGGGCGGGGGGAAGCATCTCCCGGCCGGGGTGAATTGGGCATGGGAATGAGGAAGCGGCTGCTCCACGCGGTGGATCCTCTGGATTTGGTTTGGCCGTCTCATGTGCGGCTCCACCCTCATTCTGCGGAGGTGGGTGAAGTATGGGCGCGCAGCTACACGGTTGTCGGGTATCCGCGAGAGGTTCGTCCCGGGTGGTTTGAGCCCATGATTGGCTTTTCGGAGCCTGTCACATTGGCGCTTAGGAGTGCGCCGGTGGACCTGGGAGACGTGGTAAGGCGCATGAACCGGAGAATGATTTGGCATCGGGGCGTGTATGAGGCAGAGAAAGCGCAGGGGCGCCTTAGTCGCGCTGAACGGGCTGTGGCGCTCCAGGATGCTGAGGTGATGCGCATGGATTTGGCTCGGGGGGAGGCCCGCATGGTGGACGTGGGGCTCACCATCACCGTGTGGGGGTCGAGTTTGGAGGAGCTGGATGAAAATGCCCATCTCCTCGAAAGTCTGGCTCAAAGCATGATGTTGGTGATACGACCGCTCCGTTACCAGCAGGAACTCGGCTTAAGGCGCCTCTTGCCCCTAGGCCACCCGGGCGACAAGCCGCGAGAGATGGACAGCCGGGCCTGGGCAACACTGTTTCCCTTGTCCTCCCGAGATGTGATCCATCCCCATGGCCAAGTGTTGGGGGTGAATCCTTCAAGCCGCAGTTTAGTGATTGTGGACCGCTTTCAGATGGCCTCTCCGCATTCCATTACCATCGGATGGTCGGGCGCTGGCAAGAGCTTTGCCGCCAAGCTGGAAGCGGTTCGCGCCCGGTACCGGCGTTGGTCGGTCAGCATTGTCGACCCGGAAGGAGAATATCGTTGGCTCGGACGACTGGGTGCGAGGGTGTGGGTTGTGGGAGGCCGGGACAGCGACGCGGCCGGCTTCCCCTATGACCCGTTTTCTGTATCGCTTGGCGAGAGTGCAGAAGAAGTTGAACGTCAGGCGGACTTCTTGCTGCGGTTTGTCGAGCGGTTGGCCCCGGACCTCATGGCACAACACGGCAGCGTAATTCACGACGCTCTCTGGCACGTCTTGGGACGGCGCCAAGCGCGCTTCTCGCCCGAACGGGCTCTAGCCGTGGAGATGGCCGGTCTCCTGCATCAAGTCGGTCTGGCCAGTCGTCATGCCCGGGACCGATTGGAGGTGGTCTGGCAGCGTTGGCATCTGGGGGTTGGATCCGTTGATCCGTCAGGCCAGGAGGAGGCATTCGAGGTCTTCGATTTGAGCCGCGTCAGCGAAGGCCTCAAGGGCTCGGTTTATCTTGCCCTGACCGAATGGATGATGCGGCGCATGGGCCAGAAAAAAGATCGGCGGTTGGTGGTGTTTGACGAGGCATGGCACCTCTTGACCGATGACAAGACGGCTCCGTATTTGGAAGAGTTGTTCCGTCGCGCACGCAAGTGGGGAACAGCCCTGTCGCTCATGTCCCAGGACATCGGCGATTTTACGCGCAGCCGATCCGCCGAGGTGTGCCTTCGCAATGCTCCGATGGTGCTGTTGCTGCGGCAGCATCCGGAAAGTGTTGCGGAAGTATCGGAATTGATGCGGCTTCATGACGGCGAGAGTGACTTGATTGCCGCCGCCGGGCCGGGCGAGGGGCTGTTGATATTGGCCGATGATCATGTTCCATTGCGTGTCATCGCGTCGCCGCAGGAAGAGCGGCTTATGCGAGACACCTAGGGAAACGGGGGGAAAGGGATGAAAGGACTGAAAGACCGCCTTTCGGAGCATGCGGCGGTGGTGGCGTTTGGGGCCAGTGCCTTGGTGTTCGGGGTTCTGAGCGTGATGAAGGCGCGGCACCCGGTGGCGTTGGTGCCCGTTGTGCGCGAGTTCGTGCCGCAGGGAAGCAGGATCGAACCCAAAGAAATTCGCTGGGTCGCGTCGAGTGCGGTTATGAGTGCGCCGGCAGGCCAATTCAAGGGGTATGCCAAGGTGCCCTTGTTTCCGGGGGAAATTCTCTCTCCGGTGGAGGTGGGGCGTTTTTCTTCCAAAACGGTCATTGTGGCTATCTCGCCAACATACAGCATCGATGCCAATGTGGCCGTTCCCGGAAGTGCTGTCGACGTGCTGGTGATGGGTTCCCGAGGGGTTGTGTGGGAATCGGGCCCGTTGCCCGTGGTGAGCACCAGTGTGGGATCCAGTGCGCCTGCGAGTGTCAATGTGACAATGCCGTTGGCCAAAGCCCTCACATACGAGCGCCTCAGAACCGGCGGCCAGGTGGAGTTGATGGGGATGACGTCATGATTGTGATGGCAACAGGGCATGCGGGACTTGATGCGTTTGTGCGATCACAGAACCCGGAAGGCGTACTGTTGGTCGAGCGGTGGGCGGAGGTGCAAGGCCGAGTCGGAGAAGCGGACAAGATCTTCATTGGGGAGAACGTTCCCGACTTTGGGGAGGCGCATCAATGGTTTAAGGAGCACGGAGATCAGGTTCGGGCGCAGGAGGTTGTGGTCTGGGTCAGCGATGGATCGCGCGCCGCACCATGGGTGGACACCGGCGGGACCAGGATTGTCTCATGGCAGGGTGAGATCGATGCGCAGCAACTGCAGAATTGGTGGACAGAACCGGGTCCTCTTCCGCCTATGTTCGGTCCCCGCTGGCTCCTTCTATCGCTCTATCCTTACCCCTCGGTGGCATCTGTGGCTCAGTGGATGGAGGATGCCGCCCGGACCCGCTACGGACTGGGAGGATGGGTGGACATGGATCTTCAACGAGCCGAATTATCCATCACGTTCTACCAAGGAATGTACGAACGCGGGGAATTTCCGTTTGAAAGACTGCGCCCTCAGCGGCTTCAAGGCCGCTATCTGGTCGCGGCCCCGCCTCCCTGGCTCCCGGGCATTGCCCCTCCCGATCCGCATGATCTGGACACTCTGTTGCGAATTGACTGGAAGTGGCAGGGGTGGTGCCTCGGATCTCAACTCGGGCGGCGCGAAGTGATTCACTTGCTGCAACACGTTCCCCAAGTGATTCTCTGGGGCAACGATGCGACGCCGAATGTGGCCGTCGAACGCACGGTCGAATTCTGCCGTCTTTATAACGGAGCCTTGGAACCGATTCTTGTGACCGACAAGCCGCGTGTGGAGACGCGAAGCATTGTGCCTTCATGGTGCCTCGAGCGCAGCAGCCCACCGTTGCGGAAGTCGAGGGAAGCATTCTGGAACAGTCATCGACGAAAGAAGGGGTAGCATGCCATCACATTCATGGAAGCCCGAAGGCGCTCCGCCAGTGGGAGCGTGGCCTCACGAGGCGGGCGAGGGCAGGGCGGATCTGGAATCGACGCTCACGCGCTGGAGTCTGGAGCTGCGTACGCGATTCCCGCATCAGATCGCGCATCTCATTTGGGATCGCGAAAGGGTTCGCCAACTGGAGGAATCGGTGGACGCGGTGATTCAAGGCGATGCGGACTGTCCGGCACATTTGGCGGCCTTCTATCGGCGCTCCCTCATCAACCGCCTGACCGGGCTGGGACCCTTGGATGCACTGCTGCAGGATGACAGTGTCACGGAGATTATGGTCAATGGTCAAGAAGCGTATGTGGAGCGAGCAGGCCGCATCGCGCCGGTGACGGTGGAATTCATGGATGGGGAAGAGGTGGCCGATTTGGCCCGACGCCTCGCCAATCGGGCCGGCCGTGAACTGAACACGGAGGTGCCCTTATGCGACGCCCTTCTCAGTGACGGATCGCGCATCCATTGCGTGCTGCCCCCAGTCGCCGAAAAGCCATCCATCACCATCCGCCGCGCCCAGTCGACGCCGTTGTCATTGGAAGATTGCATTCGGGAAGGTTCTTTAAGCGAAGAGCTCTGGGAGGATCTCTGTGATCTGGTCCGGACCAGGAAAAACATCATCGTGGCGGGTGGAGCCAGCACTGGCAAGACCTCATTGCTGCGCCTGTTGACCACCGCGGTGGATGCCGATGAGCGTTTGGTGACGATTGAAGATGTGCGGGAGCTGAACATCTCCCATCCTAATACCGTGCGTTTGGAGGCCCATCGGCAGTTCTCTGTGAACCAATTGGTGGTGAACGCGCTTAGAATGCGGCCGGACCGCATCATTGTCGGGGAGGTGCGCGGTCCGGAGGCTTTAGACTTGGTCGAGGCCATGGCCACCGGACATCCGGGCAGCTTATGTACGGTGCACAGCGCCGGTGGAGATTTGCGGACCATCCATCGGTTGGCCCGCATGGCACTGCAGAAAGCGCAAGGATTCTCGTTCGAATCGATGGTGGCGCAGATTCTTGACACCATCGAATTGATTGTCTATCTGGTTCGGGAGCCCAGTGGTCGCCGCCGGGTGGACTCGGTCCGGAAAGTGACGCCAGATGGGCTTGACCTTCGTTGGCAGTGGAGCGACGAGCGATTCATACGCTGGGGGGACTGAGGCTATGGCGGGAACAGCCGTGTGGGCAACCGCTGCTGGCGTGGCGGTGTGGACGTGGCTTGGCAATCGGTCGTGGTGGTTTGTTGCCGGGGGCTGGATGCTGGGAATCTTGACCCGCTATCCTGCGGCGATGATTGGCGGTCTCCTTATGGGGTTGGGCATGAGCGGCTATGTGGCGGCACTCGACAGAGAAAGGCGGCGCGATCGGGATGAGCAGGAGGCGCTCTTGTTCGTGGAGCGGCTTTCGCAATTGGTGCGAGTGCGGGGAACGCTCTCCGCAGCGCTCGATGACATGGGATACAGGGCTTCGGGAGATGGCGGGCTGGCCGAGCAGGCGCTCGACGCGGTGGCGCGCAAACTGCAGGTGCGCGCTTTGACGTTCGTCAGCCAAGTGGCATTGCTCATCCGGCGTCATGGCGGTCGTCTCGAGCCTCTCCTCACATGGGCGTCGGATGCCATCCAACAGGCCCAGGCGCAGCGGCTGGCGCGGAAAGTCGAGGCCGAGGCACGGCGCTCCACTGTGTTGGTTTTGGTCAGTGCGCCGGTGGCCCTGTGCGGCGTCTTTCGCCTCTTTGTTCCCGCCTTCTATCGCACGTTGGGCCATACCGCGATAGGCAACATTGCCTTGTTGACGATAGGGATTACCAGTGCCGGCGTGCTGTTGGTGATGGCGCATCATGCCCAGCGCGAGGCAGACGTTCGATGAGTGCGCTGGCAGCGTGGTGTGCAGGCGTATCCGTGCTCCTGTGGTTGGGGCACCCGGAAAAGTCATGGGCGGCCTGGCTCGCGGGCACGGCCAATGTCCTCTCCCGGGGAACCCGGGACGCGTGGATCCTGACAGGCACTCTGAGTGCATGGATGGCGGCCGCGGCATTGCGCCGCCGGCGGCATCCTTCGGGGCGTGCGCTGCGCGAATCCTTGGTGCGGTTTTGGCAGGAGGTAGGCGTACTTCTTACGGCAGGACTGACATTTTGGCGTGCGGTGGAAATCGCTGCCGAATCCGAACCCCTTCTCACCGGGTTGGTGCAGCATGCGGCAAGCCAGGTGGCCCAACACCCACATGGTCGCATCACCAATCCAGGATTTCCCGATGACGAGGGTGAGATGACGCTTCTCTTGCTCCAGCATGGGTACTTGCATGGAGCAGCCCCAGCCCAGATTCAGGCCGAAGTCCGGCATATGGAGGCCAGGTTGGCCTTTGAGGAGGAAGCCAAACGACGTCGAGACCCCCTATGGATGACGGTTCTGCCAGCGCTTTTGCTGTTGAACGTGCTTTGGCTCTTTGTCGCTCCGATGATAGCCATGGCGAGCCATAGTTGGATGAAACTCTAAGCAACCCTAAGGAGGGCCGTCATAGTCGATGCAGCGGCCGGGGGTCGGCAGCAGTTTTCCGGGATTAAAGAGCGCGGCCGGATCAAAGACCCGCTTTATCGCGTCATGTGCCAGAAGAGCTTCCGGTGAGAACTGAACCCGCATTTCGTCGAGCTTCTCGAGGCCAATGCCGTGCTCCCCGGTGATGCTGCCCCCCAATTCCACGCAATACCGAAGGATTTCTGAGCCCGCCCTCTTAACACGCGACACTTCCCTGGGGTCGCGGTCATCATAGAGCAGCAACGGGTGCAAGTTGCCGTCTCCTGCGTGAAACACGTTGGCGATGCGGATATCGTAGTGCGCGCTGATGGAGTCAATCGCATCCAAGGCAATGGGCAGGGTGTGGCGTGGTATGACGCCATCCTGGACGTAATAGCGAGGCGAGATGAGGCCCATGGCTCCAAAGGCGGTCTTGCGATTGGCCCACCATAGGTTGCGTTCCTCCAGAGATTGGGCGGTTTTCACTTGTCGGACATGAAAGCCCTCAAGGAGAGACAAGACCTGCTGAGCTTCCGCCTCCACCCCTAGGGGCTCACCGTCAATCTCCATGAGGAGCACTGCGGCGGTGTCCGGTGGATACCCAACGGGATAGGCGCCCTTCTCGACCGCAAAGATGGCCAGTCGATCCATCATCTCGAGGGCTGCGGGAATCACGCCGGCCGCAATGACTGCGGAGACAGCATGGCTGGCTTCCGCCACGCTGTCAAACAGAGCGGCAATGGTGCGGCTGGCGCGGGGGCTGGGCGTCATCCGCAACCAAAGTCGCGTGGCAATTCCCAATGTGCCCTCCGAGCCAACCAAAAGACCGAGCCAGTCCGGACCGTCTGGGTCGCCGGCCAGATTCCCGAAGCGTCGCACCTCGCCGTTGGGGAGCACAACGTCCGCCATCAGGACATGATTCACCGTCACGCCATATTTGAGGCAATGGGGTCCGCCGGAGTTCTCGGCGAAGTTGCCTCCGATGGTGCAGGCTTGCTGCGATGAGGGATCAGGCGCATAGAAGTAGCCGCCGGGCTGAAGAGCACGCGATACGTCGGCGTTAATGACGCCCGGCCCAACCTCAGTGACGCGATTGGTCCAATCAATCTGATGAATGCGGTTCAGGCGCGAGAAATGCAGGATGACCGAATCCTGAGAGGCAATGGCTCCCCCTGACAGGCTGGTGCCGGCTCCCCGGGCCACCACGGGCACGCCATGCCGGGCTAGAATCCGCACCACAGATTGGGTTTCTTCGGTCGAACCGGGCAAGACGACTGCGCGAGGCATCGCGGATTCCAGCGTGTACCCGTCTTGGGAATAGGCTCGAAGCAAGTTGGGGTGGGTCAATACATGCTGCGCCCCCACTACGGCTTCCAGTTCTTGCTGCCAATCAGCCACGGGTACCCACCTCCTGTTTGGGCAGATAGCCGGCATCGTGATACGCCTGCCAGACTAAATCGACCGGGTGCTGCACGTCGACGTTCCGCCGTGAGCGTCGCGCGGCAGCTTGAATCTGTAGGAGGCAGCCCGGGTTGGCGGCTGCGACATTGGTGACCCCATCGGGTATCGAGGCCAGCTTTTCGGCCACGAGGGCCTCGCTCATGTCTGGATGCGTGAGGTTGTAGACGCCAGCCGAGCCACAGCACTGGGTGGAGTTGGCCATTTCGTGAATCGTGTATCCCGCTCGGGCGAGCAGTTGCCGGGGTTCACGGAAAATTTTCTGGGCATGCGCGTGATGGCACGCGTCATGGACGGTGACGACGCGGCCCGTGGGGGAGACCCGTGGGAGCATCGACTCGGCCAGGAGCACGGTGACATCCACCACCGAGTCCTCAAATCGTCTCGCCCGCTCCTCCCATTGCGGCTCTCCCGCGAACAAGGCAGCATATTCTTTGAGGGTTGTTCCGCAACCCGCCGCATTCACGACCACCTTGTCGGCACCGCTTTCTTCGAAGCGCCGGATGTTCTCTTGGGCCCAGATGCGCACAGGCTGGGACTCTCCGGAATGGAGGTGAAGCGCTCCGCAGCATCGTTGTTCGGAGGGCGTCACGACGGCATATCCGGCTAATCGCAACAATTCGGCCGTCCGGCGATTGGACTCGCTATAGATGGCGTCCATCACGCATCCGACGAAAAACATGACGGTGCTGTGGGGCTTGGGGGCGTCTGAACCGATGGTCTCACGGCTAAGCTGAAGAGACAGTTGGGGCAGACCATGGCTTAGGTCGCCCACAGTTCTGGGCAGACGGGCCAGGACTGAACGGGCGACGCGAGTTCCCCAGGGACGGCGGCTCCACCTGCTAAGCCGCTGAAACCACCTGAGTCCGGAGGTGGATCCGACGAAGAAGCCCAACCCGCGCATGAGGGTCAAATTGCGTGGGATTGTCGGACGATCTTGCGCGCGCCATTGCTCCACCAAATGACCGGTCGGCACATGGGCAGGACAGACGGATTCACATGCTCGACAATCCAAACAGTCATCGAGCCACTGGGCGGTGGCGGGGTCGTGAAGTGCCTCTGGCTGTCGCCACTCGTTGAGCAGCACCAGTCTGCCGCGGGGCGACTCGACTTCCAAACCCGTGACCGCGTATGTGGGACAGGCGCTCAGGCACAGGCCACAGTGCACACATTGACTGGTATCCATCGGTTATCACCCCCAAAAATCGCGTAGACAGCCATTTGGATCATAATGACGTTTGATCGCGTCCCAAAGAGGGTCGCGGGCCGACGCAGGTGGAACCGTCCCCTGCGTGTCCTTTAGGAGCCGAAGGCTGCCGCTGATCTGCTCCATCCATCCTTTTAGGGATTGATATTCGTCGTTCGTGCGGAGTTCGCCGAAATAGGCGCCGGTCTGGCACTCGAGCTGCAGGGACGCGCTGGAGGGCCAGCGTTCAATCAATGTGCCGAGATGAGCCCTGGGGACAGCTCCGGCCACCAGCACTGCTTCAGGCTGATCCCCAACGCGGGGCAGCATGCCGGCATCAGTGGGCATGCCAAGAGTCTCGGCCAAGGGTTCCAGTCCTTCCTTCCGTCCATGCCAGAGCGCACAGAGGGACCACGTGTTGCGGCTGTGAACCACGCTGAGGCTGGCCCATGTCGCTCCGGTCGCTGAAAGCGCGTCGAGGGTGTGGGCATATTCTCCGGGCGCAATGGGATGGACCCATAGCGCTTCGACGGGGGGACGAGGGCTGACTCTCAGCGTCACCTCAGTGATGACGCCTAAGGAGCCCCGAGTCCCGGCAAACAGCCGGGGCAGGTTGAATCCGGCCACGTTCTTGACGACGCGCGATCCCACGAATATCGGGCCGAAGGCGGGAGTGACGACGCGAAGTCCCAAAACCCGATCGCGAAAGGGTCCGTAGCCGCCGCGATACCATCCGTCCAATTGCGTTGCGACCGCGCCCCCAATACTATCATCGCCGCCGTCCGGCACATTGAGGGGCAACCATTGAGATTCACGCGCGAGAGTTTCAGACACGGTGGAAAGACGGGTTCCAGCACCGACAGTCATTACTAAGTCCTCGGGGTCATATTGCCGGATATACGACCAGGCGCTCATGTCAAGGGTTGGACCCTCATGGTGTCCCCATGGCCGGAGGCCGGCAGCCCGCGGGGATGCTTGGGACAATTCCAGCAATATCTGGTGCAGCTCTATGTCAGATGGTTGTGGGGTCATAGGGGCCCTCCTGCCATAAAGTCGTATCCTAAGCATAGTTCTCGATTAAGTGATGAACTCCTGTCTGATTCAGAAAATTCTTAGCGGTCGCACCCCGGAGTGGACGGTATAATGGGTGATGCGTGCGGAATTTTTTAAAGGAGATGGTTGAATGGTTAAGCCGCGGCCACAGGTCGATGCCATGACGCTCTACACGCCGGGGCGATCGCTGGAAGACGCTCGGCAAGCGAGTGGACGGAAGGAAATGGTGAAACTTGCCTCCAACGAGAGTTTATGGGGCCCGTCACCGTCGGTCATAACAGCCATCCAAGAGGCGTTGCCGCATCTCCAGTATTACCCCGCCGTGCAAGAACCGCGGCTCCGGGAAGTGTTGGCGATCCGGCATGGCCTAAAACCAGGTCAGATCGTCATGGGCAATGGGGCGGACGAGATGCTCCGCCTTGTCGCGGCGGCGTTTGTCTCAGTCGGCGATGAGGTGCTCTATCCGGCACCGAGTTTTTCCGCTTATCGACACAGCACGCTGTTGGCCGGCGGGGTTCCGAAGGAGGTGCCGCTGGCCGGCAACGGCGCCAATGACCTAGAGGCCATGTGTCGTGCCATTACGGAACGCACCCGCGTGGTCTATCTGTGTTCCCCCAACAATCCCACGGGCACCCCTGTCACACTGGAGGCGTGGCAGCGGTATTTGGCGGAGGTTCCGGAGCATGTTGTGACAGTGGTTGACGCCGCCTATGAGGAGTTCGTCGCTGGGCCCGAGATGCCCGATTTTCTCGGGGCAGTAAGGCAGGACCGGGCGATTGTTGTGGTGCGCACGTTCTCGAAGCTCTACGCGCTCGCTGGACTTCGAACCGGGTGGGCGACCGCCCCTGAGTGGCTGATGCCAGCGCTTCTGAAAGTTCGTGAGCCATTTTCTCTGAACAGCCTTGGGGCGGTGGCCGCCGAGGCTGCGCTCAAGGACTCGGACTATTATGGGCGAGTGCGCCAAGAAACGCTGGAGGCGAGAGCGTTTCTACTCGACGCATTGTCCCAACGGGGCCACCAATTCTTTGAGAGTCAAGCAAATTTTGTGACCGCGGCGCTTCCTGTCGGCGTGTCGGACGTTCCTAATCGGCTTATGGCTGAGGGGTTCGTAGTCCGGCCGACCGACGCGTTTGGCCTTCCCCAGCACATCCGGGTGACCGTTGCTCCACAACCGATACTCGAAGAGTTTTTGACCGCGTTCGACCGAGTCCTGGCGCAATAGTTTGTTGACATAAGGGATTGACGCGGGCACACCAAATCGTTTAGTGTAGCATTACGATAAAGCACTAATGAGGCGGTGTGCCCGCATGCTTACTTTCTTGGAAGAACAGCGACGTCAATATCAAATCTTTCTGAACGTGACCGAGCGGCTCCTCGAGGCCGGTTACGGTCCCCTGGCTACGGAGCCGTATCGACAGGAGGCGTTCCGCACCGATCATACCCCCGCGATTTTAGAGGTGGTGGCCAGCTTTTCCCCTGATACGGTGGAGTGGCCCTTGAAGGTCTTCTCCACAGGACCATTGTTTCTTCCCGGGCGTTCGCGTTGGACTGAGGCCATCGATGCGGAATGGGTAGGACCCATTGGCGCGTCGGAACAGCGACAGGTGCTGGATGTGGTCAATGCGAGCATCGATGCCTTCTCGTCTGAGGGATTGCCCGATGCGGACTTGACGATGGTGTTCGGCGAGGTGCAGTGGTTGCGCAAACTCGCCGAGTCGTGGGGATTGAGCGATGACGAGATTCAGGACTTTGTGGCTCAGTTGAAGGCTGGCCGCCTTGCGGCCGTCGATGGCTACAGGGAGAGGGCCGGGGAAGCGGGGTGGGCGCTCCTTCGTCCCCAGCCCACCACCGAGTTTTTCTCCCAACTGCGGCGGTTCGTTCCCGAAGCCAAGCCGCCAGTTCTGGATCAAAACTGGCGCTCCCTGTGGGACCTTTCATTGACAGGCCAGCGTGCATACCACACCGGCCTGGTGTTTGCGCTGCATCATGACCGGACGCGGCAAGCGCTCATTTCGGGAGGTCGCTTCGACTTGAACGTCGGCGGGCGCACTTTCAGTGGAATGGGATTTACGGTGAATTTGGACGCGGTGCGCGAAGCCTTGCGGGAGGCCGAGCATGTCCTATAACGTGACAATCGCCGTGGCCAAGGGGCGCACGCTGGAGGCAGTCCGACAGCGCTGGTTGGAATGCGGATGGGACTGGCCGGAGTCCTCAAACAGCCGTCAACTGTGGTTTCCACCCGATCGTGCGCGTCCTGGTCTCATCGTGGCGCGCGGGGCAGATATTCCCATGCTGGTGCAGCGGGGCATTGCGGAATTCGGCATTGTGGGACTCGATATGCTGCGAGAGCATCCAACCGACGGCGTGCTGGAGGTTCTGGACTTGGATGTCGCTCACTGTCGGTTGGCTCTTGCGGGGGCCAAGATGGAATGGCCCGACGGCCCGGCACGAATCGCCACAAAGTATCAGCGGGTGGCGCGAGATTTTTTTAGGCGCCGTTCGCACCCCGTCGAAATTGTTCCCCTGTCAGGGAGCTTGGAGTTGGCACCGGCCATTGGCCTGGCTCCATACATTGTCGATGTGGTTCAGACTGGCGCTACTTTGAAGGCGCATGGACTTTACGAAATCAGTACGGTGTTTCATTCCAGCGCGCGCTTGATAGCCAACGCGGCGGTATGGCGTACCGGGAATGGGATGCTGAGTGTCTACGAGCAATGGAAAGCCGTGACCGGAAGGTGAAGGGATCAATGCCACGATGAAAGAGGGATCGAGCGACATGGCTGATGTAGTGAGAGCGATTGTGGATGCGGTGGCGAAAGAGGGAATTGAGGCGGCGCTGGCCTTCACCCGGGACTTTGATGGCGTGGAGATGTCTCCGCAAGAGGTGCTCTGGAATCCGCTTGAATGGGAAGGGGAACAGCCTGAGACGCGAGTGCGGGAGGCCATTGACTATGCCATGGATCGGATCCGGGCCTTTCACCGTGCTGCTCGGCCCGAACCGCTCGTCCTGCCGTCCGAAGGCGGACTCACCCTCGAGGAGCAGTTTGTTCCGCTTCAACGGGTCGGGCTCTATGTGCCTAATGGGAACTATCCGTTGATTTCCAGTCTTTTGATGACCGCCATACCGGCCCAAGAGGCCGGGGTGAAGGAAATAGTGGTGGCGGTCTCTCCCCGCGATGACATTCGCCAGAGCCCGGTATGGCTCTATGCCTTCCAGTCGCTGGGCATTTCCACGGTGCTGCGCATGGGCGGAGCGCAGGCGGTGGCGGCCATGGGCTATGGCTTTCCCGGCTTTGCACCGGTGGACTTCATTGCGGGCCCAGGCAATCGCTACGTTACCCAAGCCAAGCAGGAGCTGGCCCGACGCGGCGTTGTCGGAATCGACCTGCCGGCGGGGCCGTCGGAGGTCTTGATTATTGCCAATCAGTTGGATTTGGAGCCCTTTGTCTGGGCAGACCTGCTAGCGCAGGCTGAGCACGACCGAGATGCGTCGGCGGAGCTGATTACATTGAATCCGGCATTGGCGGAGCGGATTGAGAAGCGTCGGGCACTGGTTCCAGAAGGCATGGGACAGATTGTGGTCACCCGGGTCCACTCCATGCGGGAAGCGGTGACCCTCGCAAATCGCCGTGCTCCGGAGCATTTGGGACTAATGGGGGATGACGTGGAAGGATGGGCTGAAGAGGTGCGCACGGCGGGTGCTCTGTTTATTGGCCCCATGGCGGGACAGGCGCTCGGTGATTATGTCGCAGGTCCTAGCCATGTCTTGCCAACCGGAGGATCGGGGCGCTTTCAATCGGGTCTCTCGACCCGCACCTTTCTGCGTCGCATGAGCGTTATCCGCACCACGCAGTCCGTGGATCCCCAGATATTCGAAATGGGAGCGCGACTGGCCGAATTGGAAGGCCTGACATATCACCAACGGTCGCTTGAGGTTCGGCGCGCCGCCCTGGAGGTGAAGTGATGGGCCGAATGGCATCAATTGTGCGGGAGACGCGCGAAACCCGCATCGAGGCGTCTCTCGACCTCGACAACTGGGCACCGGCGCTCATCGCCACGAATTTGCCCCTCTTGACTCATTTTTTGTCGGCGTTTTCCGTTCACGGGCGCTTCGGCCTAAACCTCAAAGCCGAAGGCGATGTGGAGGTCGATCCGCACCACTTGGTCGAAGACGTTGGCATCGTGCTGGGAAAGGCCTTTCGGCAAGCGATCGGCGCCGGCGAGAATCTGGTGCGGTTTGGGCAGCGGCATCTGCCGATGGATGAGGCGCTGGTGCTCTGCGCGGTGGACATCTCCGGCCGGGGCCAATGTTACTGGGGGCCCGGATTCCCCGAACGGGCAGTGGGAGGCATTCACAGCGAGGTGTGGCCAGAGTTCTTTCATGGGTTTGCCCGGCAAAGCGGCGTCACCGTTCATCTCCGGTATGTGGCCGGTGAGAATGCCCATCACGTCTATGAAGCCTGCTTTAAATCCTTTGGGGTGGCCTTGAGTGAGGCGGTGTCGATTCGGGAAGGCCGTGGCGTTCCCTCCACCAAGGGAGTCTTGTAAATGCGCACAGCAATTGTACGACTCGGCGTGGGGAACTTGGGCAGTCTCACCGCAACGCTCAAACGACTGGGCCATCAAGTGGACGTATGGGAGTCCGACCGCGATGTCAAGCCTGCGGACTGGGTCATCTTCCCTGGGGTCGGGTCGTTGAGCTCGGTGCAGCAGCAAGTTGCTCAGCGCCGATTCGGACGGCCGCTTCAGACCATCCATCAGGATGGTGTTCCGGCGTTGGGAATCTGTCTTGGCATGCAGCTCTGGTTTGAAAAGGGCGAGGAAGGGGGGCGGGGACTGGGCTGGCTGGGAGGCACTGTCCCGCGGCTTTCCGCCGGCATTTTGCCTCATGTCGGGTGGAACGACCTTGAGGTGACTCCGCATGCGCCCGATTGGTTGTCTTCTTTTCATAAAGAGTCCTTCTATTTTGTTCATAGCTATCGCGTCATGCCAGAGGACGCGGCGTCGGTGGCAATGACCACCGACTACGAAGGGCACTTTCCCAGCGTGATTGTGGCGCCGCATCTATACGGGCTGCAATTTCATCCCGAACTCTCCGGTGATGCCGGAGAAGCGTTGTTGGATCACATATTTTGTCACGGAAGGTAGGAGCGGCAATCATGGAAGTGTGGCCAGCATTGGATATCGCAGAGGGTCGCGTCGTACGGCTTACCGAGGGAGATTTTGGCCAGCAAACCGTGTACAGCGACGACCCCTTGGCGTTCGTGGATGATAGGCTTGGACCCAATCCGCCTCGGCTGCATCTGGTGGACCTGACCGGTGCGCGGCAAGGCCGGTTCACGCTCTTTGAATTGGTGGAGCAATTGGCGCTTCGTGGGGTGCGTGTTCAGACAGGCGGCGGATTTCGGACGCTGGATGACGTAGCTCAAGCGCTGGATGCGGGAGCGGAGCGCATCATATTGGGCACACGGCTCGCCCTGGACATCGGCTTCCGTCAAATGGCGCTGCAGCGTTTTGGCGCTAAGGTGGCCGCGGGGATCGACGTGAAATCAGGCCAATTGAAGATTTATGGATGGGAAAGAAACGGCCCCGATGCTAAGCAGTTTTGGTCGGAATTGCATCAGGAAGGATGGACCTCCGCGCAAGTGACCGATGTGGGCCGCGACGGCCGCCTGTCGGGCGTCGACATCGGGTTTTGGCGCCACTGGGCCGCATTGCCCGGGAGCATAGGGGCAGGAGGCGGGATATCCACCAGCCACGACCTCTGGCAGTTGGAGGCTCTTGGTGTGGAGCGGGCGGTGGTGGGAAAGGCGTGGATCGAAGGGCGGGTCCCGGTGGAGGAGGTGACCCGGACGGCATGTTGACGGCGCGCCTGATTCCCTGCCTTGACGTGAAGCATGGGCGCACAGTGAAAGGGGTAACCTTCGACCATCTTACGGATCAAGGCGATCCGATCGCCCTAGCGCTCGCCTACGCGGCGGATGGCGCAGATGAGATTGTGTGGCTGGACATCACGGCCACCCTTGACGATGTGCGACCGCGTCATGAGCAAATCGCACGTCTTAGGTCTCAATTGCGTATTCCTTTGACGGTGGGCGGCGGCATTCGTGGTGTGGCCGACGTGGAGGGCCTGATTGACCACGGTGCTGACAAGGTATCCATCAATTCGGCGGCGTTGGCCGACCCCCGCCTGATTGAACAGGTGGCGATTCGGTGGGGATCGCAGGCCACCATCGTTGCTGTTGACGCGCAATGGCAAGCGGGCGAATATCGGGTCTTTTCCCATGGAGGACGCCGCGATGCGGGGCGGGAGTTGGGGGACTGGCTGCGCGAAGCTGAGGCGCGGGGGGCGGGCGAATTTCTCATCACCAGCATTGATCAGGATGGGCGGCAGCAAGGCTACGACGTAACGATGCTCCGTTACGCGCGGACGCTGGTCAAGCGGCCGATCATTGCCTCGGGAGGGGCAGGCCATGTCAATCATCTTGCTCGCTTGTTGGATGAGGGGGGGCAATATGGGCTCTTATTGGCCTCCCTGTTGCATGGCGGACAAACAAGTGTGGGAGAGCTGAAGCGACAGTTGCATGCGAGGGGGTATCGCGTTCGTGTCCCAAATTGAAGAAGACGGTCAGGTTCTCTATCCAGCGATTGTCCAGGATGCCTTGAGCCATCAGGTCATGATGCTGGCGTATGTCAACGACGAGGCCTTGGCACTGACGCGCGAGACAGGCTGGGCGCACTTTTACAGTCGCTCCCGCCGTCAGTTGTGGAGGAAGGGAGAGAGCTCGGGAAGATCCATACGTGTTCGTCAGGTGCTGCCGGATTGTGACAACGACACCTTTCTGTATGTGTCCGAAATTGAGGCTCCGGTTTGCCATCGAGATACCTGGGGATGCTTTGCGGAAGGCGAGGCGTGGACGCCCGATCCTTTGGCCTTGCTGGACAGCATTGTGAGGGCGCGGCTCCAGGGTGAACCAGATCCCGAATCCTACACCCAGCGTCTCTTTGGGGATGACATGGGGCGTATCGCGCAAAAAGTTGGCGAAGAAGCTGTGGAAGTGGCCATTGAGAGCGTCAAGATGGGCCAGGATCGTCAGAATGCCGCCGCCTTGACGGGCGAAGTGGTCGACTTGCTGTACCACCTCAGCATCCTCTTGGTCCGCTCCGGCATCACGCTTCAGAACGTGAGCGACGAGTTGATGCGGCGGCATCAGGGGCGCGGTTCCGTCGAGGAGAGTCGCACCAATCCGGCTTGATGGGCGGCGATTACCGCCTGGGTACGGTCGTACACGGACAGTTTGCCCAATAGATGGCTGACATGGACCTTGACCGTTTTCTCCCGAATGCCGAGGCGATGGGCGATTTCCTTATTGGACAATCCCTCCGCCAGGAGGCGCAGCACGTCGGTTTCCCGCGGGGTGAGGGGCTCCAAGGGGAGTTGCCGCACCGGCTCAGGAAGCGACGGATCCCAAATGGAGCGTCCCTTGGCCACTTGGCGTATTGACATCAAAAGGTCATCCGGCTCAACCGTTTTGTCCAGATATCCCCGTGCGCCGTGGCTGCGCAGATAGGCGAGGCTGTCGGTGTCCCGATAGGAGGTCAGCACAATGATCTTGAGGTGGGGCCATTGGCGCATGATGGCATCAAACGTAGCCACGCCGTCAGGCCCTTCGCGCAGCACCAAATCCAGGAGGATGACGTCGCAGCGGCGGCCGGAAAGCTGAACCAGCGCCTCGTCGCCGCGGGCGCAGTCCAGGGTAACTTCGATGTCCAGGGACGATTCCAAGAATACGCGAAGCCCTTCGCGAACCACGGGGTGGTCGTCAATCAGCCCTACGCGGATCCGGTCCACGATGATTTCCCCTCTCGTGTTGATCGACGGCATGCGGAATAATGACCGTCACGCGGGTTCCTTGTCCTGATTGGGAGTCAAGGCGCCAATCCAAGCCCACGGCGGCTGCGCGTTCCTGCATGGTGGCCAACCCATATCCAGCCCGTACTGAAGCCGGGTCGAACCCCGGTCCCGAGTCGCTTACTTTCAGAACATAGGATGCTTCGCGGCTCTGGAAGGAGACATGCAGATCAGCGCCTTGCGCGTGCTTGAGGCTGTTTTGCAGCGCCTCATCCACAATGCGGAGTACCCCGTCCGTGAGACGTGGGGGGAATATGGCCGGCAGGTCGGGAATATCCCAGGTCAGGCGGTCGCCTAGAATGTCTTTGAGGCGCAACAATCGGTGGCGCAATTCATAAGCCAAGGGAGCGCTTTCGGGCCGCAGGGCCTCGATAAGTCCCCGCATTTCCGATTGACTATGGCGCAGGACGGTCTCCAAGCGTTCCCCCAGCGGCCCTATTTCCGAGACGTTCACTCCCTCTCCAGCGGCGTGTTGCCGAATTGTCCGGGCCAAGAGTTGCGCCGAAAACAGGTGTTGGCTTACGGAGTCGTGAAGGTCGGCGGCAAGTTGCCGGCGCTCCTTCCAGCGAGCCGTTTCCAAGGCTTGGCGATGGAGGGCAATTTGCTCAAGAAGCGCCGCCAGGTACCAAGTGAATGCTGCGAGAATCTCTTCATCGACTCGGCTGAAGGCATGAGCCGTGCGGCTTTCCACACGAATCGCATAGGGATATCGGGCAACCGGCGCGGCGATGGCGGAGCAGGCATCGTCTGCTAGAATGAGGCGTTCCGCAGGCGGCAGGCGCATGCTGTCCTGATCGCGATAGGAATACTCCTTTTCTGGGACCGATGCCGTATTGTCGACGGCGTGCACAACCACGCCGTTTTGAATCACACCGACGCCGTCAAATCCCATGCGATCTGCGTATAAGCGTATGGACCGACGAAACAATGCATCCTCATCCATCACGCCCGTGAGGTCTCGAGCGATGGCGGCGAGGGCTTCGAGACGTTCATTGTGGCGCCGCATGTCTGACAGCAAGGCGGCGCGGTCCATGGTGACGGCCACGTGGTAGCCGATGGCGCGCAGCAAGTCCAACGCCGGCCGTGTGAATACTTGAGCGCCGATGGAAGCCACATTGAGAATGCCCAGCGGCCGCCCGTTCATTTTAATGGGAATGGATGCGTGAAATTGCAGGCCCTGCTTTTCGCCCTCAGCATCGCGCAGGCGGCTGCAGCGAACAATGTTGACGGCGGTGTCAAGCCGTCCAGTGGCCAAGCGTTCTTGGCATTCGCACCAGCTCGACTTCAGAGGTGCTGCGTTGTTGTGGGACAAGGCAGGGGGAAGTCCGCTGGCTCCGACCTCAACAAAGGTCGCCCGTTGCGGATCGAATCGGAATGCCCAAGCTGTTGTCAATCCCAGCACCTGGCCCAATCGAGGCAATATGGCCGCCATCGCCGAAGACAGGTCATTAGCCTCATTGAGGGCCTCGGCAATATCCTTCAAAAGGGCGATTTCTTCCGGTTCGGACAAAAGCGCCTTGTCGGCCATGGCACCCTCCTGCATGATCGATTCTTTCCTCCATGAAACCGTAACTTGCATGTCGGGTCAATTGTCATCGAATCAAGGACACATCGCCGAACTCGTGCCAGAGATAGCCCCGCTCAGCCGCGTGATGATAGGCACGCTTAAGAACTCCCGGATCCAAGAATGCGTAAAGGAGCCACAAGTGACTGGTGAAACTGTCATGGAGTCCGGTGATGAGGCTCGTGACGATTTGCGGTGGCGCATCGGGAGTTACCAAGTGGGTGGTCCATCCGCGAGGAGGCAAGCCGGATGCCCATGTTTCCAACGCCCGAACCACGGTTGTTCCGAGGGCAACGATGGGCCGGTGGGCGCGGTGTGCAGCCTCAACGAGGGATTGTGTTTCACCGGGGATGTCATACCATTCGGGAATCAGGGGCAGGTCTAGGGGGTCTTCCACCTCATGGCTCGATACCGTGGCATGCAGAGTGAGAGGCGCCACGGCAACGCCTTTCTTTACGAGGCGATCGACAATCGCTGGCGTAAAGGGGCGGGACGCCGAGGGCATCTCCGACGAACCGGGAATGCACCCGAAGACTGTGTGATAGGTTTCGATGGGATAGGGCCGGGCGACGTAGCGATAACGGATGGGACGGCCATGTTTAAGAGCGCCTGCATACCAGTCTTGGTCACAATCAATGGCCCATAACCGGCTTTTCGGGTGAAACGGCTCAACGACCACTCCTTTCCCCCAAGTGCATCCCCTATTGTCCCGCACATGAACAGGTTGCCCTGGCGAGAGCGCCGTGCGATCCGGTGCGCCGCTGGCGGAGCGCAGCTCGACCAGCACCCTGCGCGAAGCCAG
Organism: Bacillota bacterium; assembly: GCA_021820485.1. Lineage (GTDB taxonomy): Bacteria > Bacillota > Sulfobacillia > Sulfobacillales > Sulfobacillaceae > Sulfobacillus_B. The sequence continues at coordinate 1,577 of JAKADO010000024.1, read as the reverse complement.
ACGGGCGGCAAGATGCAGTCGGTGCGGGATGTTGGCCACGGTGGCGTCGAGAGCCGCCGGGATGGTGGCTGAATTGTTGACCACCAACACGTCGCCCGGATTCAAGAGGTCCACAATGTCTTGAAATGGATGGTCGCGGAATTGCCCCGAATGGCTGTCAATGGCCAAGAGCTTTACGGCATCTCGGGTTAATCCACGGTCTTCCGGGGGACGGACGGCCGGGGGCACTAGCAGTCCCAGGTCAAGAGGATACGGGTGCAACACGAAGGGTCACCTCCTCTAGGGCGAGAATGCCGGCGCCGTTGGGCGCCAGCCGGTAGCGGCCAGACTGGCGCCGGGCACCATGCAGCAGCGGTGCTGCCGCGGAGGCCACCTCTCGGGGCGCCCTCAACGGGGTCGGGTCGTGGGGCAGCGCTTCGGCGTGAAGCGCTGTATCCATGTCCCCCGGGTCGAGGATGTAGGTCGACACAACGGGGTGTTCAGCACCGTAGGTTTCGACCAGAACTTCCAAGGCGGCCTTCGACAGGGCATAACCCGACCATCCCGGATACGCCGCATGCGCCGCATCGCTGGTAATGGCCAAAACGCGGGGGGAGACGCTTTGGACTAGGTGGGAATGGGACGCGGCAATCAAGCGCAGATTGCCCAGGAGATTCGCTTCCAGGATCTGGGCGAGTTGGCTCGGATCGAGGGCCGTGACTTCGGAGAGGGGAGGCGACCCAAGAACGGCAGCGTTGGCTGCGATTCCGTCCAACCCGCCGAATCGATGCACCGTGAGAGACACTAACCGCGCGACAAACGAGGGGTCCGCCAGCGACCCGATGACCCCCAACACGTTCGCTCCCCATCGTTGTTCCGCTGCATGCACATCCTTGGCGCTCCGAGCGCAGAACGCAACTTGAGCGTTTAGAGCGAGCAACTCTTCAACCAGCCCAGCCCCCAGCCCTCGTGTGCCACCGGTGACAATCCAGACTGCCATGTCGTCGCCTCCTTCGTGGGTCTTGCTGGCTTGAGTTTAAGGGAGGGCGGCATAGGCGGGGATCCAACTGCGGTCCTATGGTCACATAGGTCTTTGGACGTAAAGGAGCCCCCGCTTTGGCAGGGGCTCAAGTCCGTGGCCTCGATCTAGTAACCGAAGATGGCGGCCGAAATGAGTGCCATGAGCCCTGAAGCCACAGCACCTCCCAGGACGCTCGCAATGAGAATGAGGATGGTATGCAGGACCATGCTCAGACCTCCTCGTATAAAAAGAATTAGCCTACTAGCCCAAGACCTTGGTCTCGGGGCTTGCCGCGTAGCGGCAAGCGGCTGTCTGCATGTGGAAAGATCTGGCTTGCCAGATCGGGTTTCGTCGACGATGCTCGAAGCACATCGGGACGATTCAAGGCTGTTGACCTCCTGCCGCTGAGACGGCTTTCTAAGTCTGTGAGTCGGCGACGCCTCTTCGTTACAGCTAACGCGCGGGATGCCGCCCCCACCGGGGAGACCCGTGGCACCGGTCTGTCGCACACCGCGGTCGGGGATGACGGCTTATAAGCGAGGTCGCAACAAAGGCGTTGGCGCGTCGGCGAAACCCG
>JAKADO010000103.1 GCA_021820485.1 Bacillota bacterium | reverse complement strand
CCGCATAAAGGGATACGCCGTGAGAGAGCCGTGGCAGCGATGCCACGGCTTTTTCATTGCACGGCGGACGGCATGCCTGCCTTAGGAAAGCCAGTGGGACAGGTCGCGGTCAATCAAGGTGGCTGTTTTTCGAATGTCGTCAGCAAAGAATTCCACAAGGGCGGATCGCGTGGCTGGACGCATGGCGGGACGACTGAGCATCGTGGAATGCGCTGAGCCGCTGAGCCGCGTGACCCAAGTTTCCGGCAAAAACTGCTTGACGGTCCGTCCCGCCGACTTGATGAGGCGGAATAGGGTTCGGTGCTGGGGGACGCCGGAGGCGTTGGTCTTGTGGCGCAAATCCGGGCGAAAGGCGGTGTTCACACCAATATGGGCGAAAATCTGGGCGAAGGCTTGGTCGGGATCCCGCTCGAGGTCGTCCTGCAGCAGCCATAGCAGTTGACTGGCGGGAAAAAGGTCCTGATAGCGCCGTATTTGGCGACTGTACAAACCGACGCGCTGATACAGGTGAAAGGGATTATGCGGCCCTCTCGCTCGTTCGTCTTCCGCTTGCAGGGCATCCTCGAAAGTCGTGAACGGCTCGTCTTCAAGAAACCGTTGAAAGGTGTATTGCGAAAAGGCGCGCTCGGCTGGATGCCGCAGGATGCCTATTAAGCGCGCATCCGGGATGGTTCTGCGGATGTTCCGTGCGGCTTCTTCGCTATAGAGGTAGAGCGTAGAGGCTTCGCCTACGGCTTTGAAGCCCGTGGATCCGGAAAATAGGGCCTCATACGCGCCGCGCTCACTCACTACGCTCGCACGCGGATGCCCTTCGTAGGCAAAGAACATAGGCTCTTTGAAATCGCTCATAAAAACGTCCGGGTGCTGGCGAAGGCCGCGGTAAAGGTGTGTAGTGCCGCTGCGCGGGGCACCTAGGATGAGAAAGTTGGGTAGCACGATAGTTCCTCCTTGGGCTCGCTCACTTACACTATACGAAAGTTTCTTTAAAGCACTGCTGAAGTATGACTTAAGATCCGCCGTAAGGTCCCTCAAACCTGTGGATATGAATTACGCTAATGTCTGAAGTCGAACCCAAAGGATGTGTCTAGACCGTGACAGAGCATCTGTGGGTTTTGAATCCACAGCAACGTTGTGATTTGGACTTGTTGTTGACCGGGGCGTACGACCCGGTGACGGGCTTCCTATCTCGTCAGGACTATCAGTCGGTATTGCAGCGCATGACCCTTGTAGATGGCGCATTGTGGCCTGTTCCCATTGTCCTGGACGTGCCCGAGGCGTTTGCCCAATCGGTGGAATTGGGCGATGATGTCCTGTTGTGCCGGGAGGATGGGACGCCCTTGGCCGCGCTCCATGTGGAGGACGCCTTCCTGGCAGACTTGCAGGAAGAGGCTTCCTGGGTATACGGGACAACGGATACGCGCCACGCTGGTGTGGCGCAGCTGATGAAGCGCCACCCCTGGTGTCTCGGAGGCCCGGTTCGGGCGCTGGACCGGGAGCGATTGGAGTTGGCCCGCCAAGTAGATTTTTTGCCGCTGTATCGCACTCCTGTGGAGTTGAAGGCGCGGTTTCAGAGGTTGGGCCAGCCGGTGGTGGCGTTTCACACCCGAAACGCCATGCATGGCGGGCACTTCGCGCTGACCCAAGCCGCGCAGGAGCAAGTGGGCGGACACCTGTTGCTCCATCCCACGACAGGCCCCACCAAGCTTGGCGATCTGCCGCCGGCGGTTCGGTTACGGGCTATTTGGGCGCTAACCCAAAGTTACCCGCCAGCCCCGGATGGCACGCCTTCCGTGACGCTCGCTACATTGCCGCTGGCCATGCGCATGGCGGGCCCCCGCGAGGCAGTCTGGCATGCACTCATTCGCCAAAACTTTGGCGCTGACTATTTTATTGTGGGGCGTGCGCCGGCCGATCCAGGGAAGAATCCCAGCCGCCCGGATGGTTTCTGGTATCCACCCTATGAGGCTCAGGAACTGTTCGCGAAGCTGGCTCCGCAGATGACCATTCAAGCATTGGCTTTTCCCGAGTATGCCTGGGATGGGACGAAAAAGACGTATCAGCCGGTGGCTAGCACGTCTCGAAACCCCGCCATGGTGCAGCTTTCTGGCACGCGTGTTCGGCAGATGCTGGCGTCCGGGCAGGCGTTGCCCGACTGGTATGCGCCGTCTCCTGTCCGTCAGGTGCTCCACCACGCCTACTCCGGATCGGACCGAGGGGCCGTCATTTTTTTGACAGGATTGCCGGCGTCGGGCAAGTCGACCCTTGCCAGTGCCTTGTACCACGAATTAATCCTCCGTACGGGACGTCCGGTCACGCTTTTGGATGGCGACGTGATTCGCCGTCATCTTTCCAAAGGGCTGGGCTTCAGTCGGGAAGATCGCATTGAAAATATTGAGCGTGTAGGGTTTGTTTCGAGCTTGGTGGTGCAGAACGGTGGGCTCGTTGTGGCCGCCATGGTGGCGCCTTTGGCGGAGGGACGCCGCCGCTTTCGCGAGGCGGTGGAGCCAGTTGGAGAATTTTTTGAGATTTACGTCGCGACGCCGTTGCGCGAGTGTGAGCGGCGCGATCCCAAAGGGCTCTATCAAAAGGCGAGGCAGGGCCTGATTGGGGAAATGACAGGGATCCAATCACCCTATGAGGTTCCGGAGGCACCCGATTTGACCATTACATCGGGAATTCAGCCATTCGCGGAGGACTTGGCGAGCTTGATGGCGTTTCTTGAAAAACGAGGGATTCTCGAACGATTGGAACCGGAGGTTCTGTCTGCCGTGGCCTCCGATTGACCTAGCCGCATGGATTGGGCCGGCGCATACGCGCCGGTCTTTTTTTGAGACCCGGAAAAGTGGGCATAATTTCCATGTGGGGAAAAATCGAATGGCGAAGGCCCCATCATTTGGCGCTTTAGCGCGGGCGAATTTGGCCACACTATTTGCGCGAGGCCACACGGCTGGACCCACACGATATCACTGCTTCGCGGAAAGGAGGGCCTGCGATGAGTTTTCAAAGCATCGTGACCTTCGTCCAATTCTTTTTAATCGTGGTGATTGGACTCTATTTCTGGAATGCGCTGAAGTCACAGCAGGGCGCCAAGGTTGCGGTCGAACGGGAATCGAAGAAAGAGATTGACAAGCTCAGGCGCATGCGGGCCATCCATCTTAGTGAGCCGTTGTCGGAGAAGACGCGGCCCAGCACCTTTGACGAGATTGTCGGTCAAAAGGATGGCATTAAGGCGTTGAAAGCGGCGTTATGTGGACCCAACCCCCAACATGTCATCATCTACGGACCGCCGGGGGTGGGGAAGACCGCAGCCGCTCGCTTGGTGCTGGAGGAAGCCAAACGGATGGGATGGTCGCCATTCCGTTCCGATGCCAAATTCATCGAGCTGGACGCCACCACGGCACGGTTTGACGAGCGCGGCATCGCCGACCCCTTGATCGGCTCAGTGCATGATCCGATTTATCAAGGCGCCGGGCCCATGGGCATGGCGGGAATACCCCAGCCCAAGCCAGGAGCAGTCACCAAGGCCCATGGCGGCATTCTCTTCATCGATGAGATTGGCGAGTTGCATCCCATCCAAATGAACAAGCTCTTAAAGGTGTTGGAGGATCGCAAAGTCTTTCTGGAGTCTGCCTACTACAATTCGGAAGACCAGAACATTCCGCTCCACATCCAGGACATCTTTGAGAACGGATTGCCGGCGGACTTTCGTCTGGTCGGTGCTACGACCCGGCAGCCGCATGAGATACCGCCGGCCATCCGTTCGCGATGCCTGGAGATTTACTTTCGGGCGCTCCTGCCCGATGAGGTGCATACCATTGCGGACAATGCTGCCCAACGCATGGGCATTGAGATTGAGCCGGGGGCGTTGGAGGTTGTCAAGCGCTACGCGACCAACGGTCGAGAAGCCGTCAACATGATTCAAATTGCGGCGGGCGTATCGATGACCGAAAATCGCCGCACAATTACGCAAGGCGATGTGGAGTGGGTGGTCAATTCGGGCCAGTACAATCCCCGTCCCGAAAAGAAGGTCGCCGAGAAGCCGCATGTGGGCATGGTGAATGGCCTCGCCGTGTACGGCCCCAACTTGGGGACGGTGCTGGAGGTAGAAGCGGTGGCCCACGCGGTGGAGCCCGGGCACGGAAAGATCTTTGTGACCGGTGTCGTAGACGAGGAAGAGATGGGCACCGCTGGACGAACCATTCGCCGCAAATCCATGGCGCGGAGTTCCGTGGAAAATGTGCTCACCGTGCTGCACAATGTGATGAATTTAAAGACGCAGGACTACGATCTGCACGTCAACTTCCCGGGCGGCGTTCCCTTGGACGGACCATCGGCGGGCATCGCCATCGCCACGGCGCTCTACTCGGCTATCACCCAGAAGCCTATTGACAACCGGCTGGCGATGACCGGAGAGCTCTCTATCCGCGGCCAGGTGCGGCCCATCGGGGGGGTTGTCGCTAAGGTGGAGGCTGCGCAGCAGGCGGGATGCCGACGGGTCATCATCCCGCGAGACAACTGGCAGGAGGTTTTCCGCGGCATGGCTATTGAAGTCATTGCGGCGGATGTCCTGACCGATGTGATTGAGAAAGCGGTGATGGTTCCCGAAGAAGAGGTCAATTCGGGGCAGCCGGTCCTCGATGCCGACCTGCTTACCGCGAGTCCCGGAACACCGGCAAGCTAGCATTACCCAGGGAAAAGGGGCAGCTCCGAGGAGCGCCCCTTTTTTCGGATCGTTTGGTAAACTAGTGCGGGGGGCGAGGAAGGATGCAATTACCATTGTTGCCGCTGCGCGGAGTGCTGGTATTTCCGTCGATGGTGGTGCCATTGGAAATCGGCCGAAAGAAAAGTTTGCACGCTTTGGAACAGGCAATGCTGGGCGATCGCTCCTTGTTGTTTGTGGCTCAGAAGGACACCCGCCAGGATGCCCCGGAACCCGACGACTTATATCAGGTGGGCGTCATTGCCGAAGTCAAGCAGGTGTTAAAGATGCCCACCGGGGGATCCAAGGTGGTGGTGGAAGGTCGCGCCCGGTGCCGGGTGTTGGCCATACACGACCAAGGGGACATGCTCTCTGCCGAGGTCGAGGAGGTGGCGGAGCAACCGGACGTGACCGACGAGGTGGAGGCGCTCATGCACGCGGCCGTTGACCTTTTTGAGGTGTATATCAAGAACTCCCGCAAGATGCCTGGCGAGGCAAGCGTGGCCATGAACATTGATGATCCTAGCCGACTGGCGGACACCATTGCCACGAACCTCGACATCCGTACCCAGGACAAGCAGGACGTGCTGGAAGCCTTTGACGTGCACGATCGGCTGACGCGGGTCTCGGACATTTTGTCCCGGCAGATTGAGCTTCTCGAAATCGAGAAGCGCATTTCGGGACGCGTGCGGCGTCAAATGGAACGCACCCAAAAGGAGTATTACCTCCGCGAACAGTTGAAGGCCATTCAGCGGGAACTGGGAGAAGCTGACGAGACGGAAGGCGAAGTGGCGGAACTGCGCGACCGTCTGGCGGCGATGGAGGATTTGGCTGAGCCGATTCATGACAAAATTGAGCGGGAAATCAACCGTCTGGCCAAGATGTCTCCTATGTCGGCCGAAGCCGTGGTGGTGCGTACGTACCTGGACTGGCTCCTGGACTTGCCCTGGACGATTCGGAGCGATGCCCATATGTCTCTCGCTGAAGCGGAGGACATCTTGGAGGCCGATCATTTTGGGCTCAAGCGCGTCAAGGAACGGATATTGGAATACTTAGCGGTACAATCCTTGTCGAGCAATCTCAAGAGCCCCATTCTGTGTCTCGTCGGTCCTCCGGGCGTTGGGAAGACGTCACTGGCCCGATCGATCGCGCGCGCCACTGGACGACGCTTCGTGCGCATTTCGCTGGGCGGGGTTCGGGACGAGGCGGAAATCCGGGGACACCGGCGGACCTACATCGGAGCCATGCCGGGACGCATCATTCAAGGCATTCGCCAAGCCGGGACAAAAAATCCGCTGTTCTTGCTGGATGAGGTGGACAAGATGGCCACCGACTTTCGCGGCGATCCATCGGCGGCCCTGCTGGAGGTGTTGGATCCGGAGCAAAACCATCATTTTTCGGACCATTACGTGGAGTTGCCGTTTGATTTGTCCGACGTGATGTTCATCACCACTGCCAATGTGCTGCATCTCATCCCGCGTCCGCTCCTGGATCGCATGGAGACCATCACCATTCCAGGATATACCGAGGAAGAGAAGCTCAACATCGCCGAACGATATCTTTGGCCGCGCCAAGTGGAGCAGCACGGGTTGACCGACAGTCAAATCCACATTGGCCGCCCCGTCCTGACCCGGGTGATTGCGCAGTATACCCGTGAGGCTGGGGTCCGCCATCTGGAGAGGGAACTGGGCACCATTTGCCGAAAGGCCGCGCGGGAGATTGTGGAGGGCAAAAAGTCGCGAGTTCGCGTCACAATGCAAAACCTGAGCCGCTATTTAGGTCATCCGCGGGTGCGCCACTGGGCAGCCGAGCAAAATCCCGAGGTGGGGGTTGTCACGGGACTGGCTGTCACTGAGGTCGGGGGCGACATCATGGCCATTGAAGTGACCACTATGCCGGGGAAAGGCCAGTTGACCCTCACCGGGCAATTGGGTGATGTGATGCAGGAATCCGCACGGGCGGGATACAGCTACATTCGATCGCACCGCGAACATCTCGGCATCTCCGAAGGATTTGACGAATCCACGGACCTTCACATTCATGTGCCGGAAGGGGCGATTCCCAAAGACGGGCCGTCCGCCGGCATTGCCATGGCCACAGCCATGATTTCGGCCTTAAGCGGGCAGCGCGTCCGGGCCGACATCGCCATGACCGGGGAAATTACCTTGAGAGGTCGAGTGCTTCCCGTCGGCGGAATTAAGGAAAAGATTTTGGCCGCTCACCGGGCGGGCATTACGGAGATTTTCATTCCAGAAAAGAACCAGCAGGACCTCGAGGAGCTTCCGGCCAATATTCGCCGCCAACTGACCATTCACGCCGTGAGCCACCTCGATGAGGTATTGCCTCTGGCCCTGGAATCGGCATCGAGCGAGACTCCGTCGGAATCCTAAAGTGAGATGAGGACACGTTATGGCGAAAAAGCAGAAGAAAAAAGGGGGGCCGGGCTCGTCGCAGCGGGGGCAGATAGTGGCGTCTGCCCTGACAGCGGCGGAAATGCCCGCTCCTTCCCTCAGCGAAGTGGCTTTCATGGGGCGGTCGAACGCCGGAAAATCGTCGCTCATCAACGCGCTGGTGGGCAGCAAAGTCGCCCATACCAGCAGCACTCCGGGACGCACCCAGCGCATCAACTTTTTCTCCATGCCTTCATGGTGGATTGTGGATTTGCCGGGATTTGGATATGCCAAGGTTTCGAAAAGTAACCGGGAGATGTTCGGCCAAGCGGTGGAGGATTATCTGACAAATCGGCAGTCGCTCGTTGCGGGGGTGCTCATCCAGGATGTGCGCCGCGACCCGGAAGAGGAAGAAGCGATGGTGGTGCATTGGGCGGCCGAGCGCAATATTATGCTCATTGTGGTGGCGAGCAAGATGGACCGGCTCAACCGCCGGGAACAGGACGAACGAAAAAAAGCGCTGGAGGAGCAATATGGCCGCCCCATCTTCCTCGTATCAAACCGTACGGGCGAAGGATTGGATCAGGTGCGCGAGGCCCTCAAGGGATTGGGACTCACGATTTAGCGCCACTGATACGTGCTTGGCAATCCGAATTTTATGCTGGGAAGGCGACGGCCGCGCAAGCGGCCTTGCTGCATCAAGAGGTGGATCGAGACCAGGAGAAATCCGGAATGGGACACGACCGCCATGGTTTGCACGTCCTTTTGATATTCCATAATGCGCTTGATGGCTTCGCGGCTGCGTTCGTAGGACCGCTTCTGTCCTTCGGGCGGAATATCGTAGAACCATGCAAAACGGAGATAGCTCCACCACAACTCACTGGGCCACCGCCGGTCGAGGAACCAGGTGCTGGCGTCCGGCACCCACACCGGGATTTCTCGAAACAAGGGGTCCACAACAATGGGGGCGCCCTTGGCGAACAGATCGGCGGTTTCCCGTGCGCGCGGCAAATCCGATGCGATAACCAGTTCGGGCACCGGATAGGTTTGGTAGAGCGCGGTTAGTCGTGCCGTCTCGGCATCACTTAATCCCGCGAGGTCGTACTGCTCCAGGTACTCGTTAAATTGCTGTTTTGTCATAAGAAGAGGGTTAGGGGGGACGTTTGGACGTCCGTGCCGCATAACCCAGAGCGTCTTTCCTTGCAGGTTGTCCATATGGTAAAGCTACTCAATTGACGGGACATGGTCAAGTCTCACCGAACGAAAGATTTCTCCTCCCTCGCTTCACCTTTCACCCATCTCGGTTCATATTTCTATACGGGGGGCGACCAAGGCGCAACCAGAGGACGATCGCAATCGGTTGGTGTCCAGTGCCAGGATTTCCAGTACTTAATGGCTCCCATGCGGCCCGAAATAGACAGGATGTCGACAACCCGCGTCGAATGATTAAATGCTTGGACTTCTTGTGAGGTGACGACGCTTGGTTTTGTCTCTAACTGACGAATTTCGGCGAATCCGCCGATTGCGGCACGATGACGTGCCGCAACTCATGATATGGGATAATGATCCGGCTCTCTTTCATTTAACAGGGAAAAAGTTTGCCCATGATGAAGATGAAACGCAGTGGTGGAATCAGTTGATTCGGGACCGTTCCCGCTTAATGTTCGCCATCGTCAATGACGATGGTCAACTTATTGGCGATGTCGAGTTGCAGCAAATACTGTGGCGCGCTCGGGAGGCGGAAATCCGCATTTCCATTGGCGACAAGGCGTTCTGGGCGCAAGGGTTCGGCAGTGAGGCGCTGCAAGAGATGCTCTATGCGGCGTTCCAGCTCTTGTCCTTGGAGCGCGTCTACCTGCGGGTGCGGCTTGATAATGGCCGGGCCATTCGCGCTTATGAAAAGGTGGGCTTTCGAGCTGTCGCCCGCTTGACCGCCACCGGGCGGCTGTCCGGATTTCCCGACTTGCAGCTCATGGAGGTGACGCGCGCCCGCTACGCGCCACTATCCAAAAGAGCTTGATGCGCGGGTTGGCGATTGACCCCTTCGGTGTAAATGGGCCAGGTTGGGGTCCAAAGCGTGCGTGAACGGTTGTAGGACAAGCTGTCTGGAAAGGTTGTGGCCGGCCAGTACTGGTAGTGCAGCGCGGCCTTGATGGTGCTGGTCCAGAGTTGATGCGGACCTTGGCCCGATAGGTCAGAAGCCACCGTCCTGGGAGCCGTGGTATGGAGATACCATAGGGCGAGATTGAGGGCGTCTAGAAAGTGGACCACGTCCAGATTGTCGACCGGGGCTGTGACCACCGTGCTGGGGATGGGGCCGGTTGAGGCT
>JAKADO010000023.1 GCA_021820485.1 Bacillota bacterium | reverse complement strand
TTCCTCGGTGTTAAAGGAAGGATGTTTCAGGGCATCGAGATTCCCATCCAATTGGCTGACTCGGCTGGCACCAATGATGGCGGAGGTGACCCGGGGGTCGCGCAATACCCAAGAAAGCGCCATTTGGGCCACTGATTGGCCCCGTTCTGCGGCGAGGGCGCTCAACTCTGTATGCGCTCCCGCTGGGGAATGATGTCTGTCTCGCTAAGGAAGACATTTCGAGCCGTCCGGGAATCCGTAGGGATTCTGCCTAAATAACGGTTGGTCAGAATCCCTTGAGCCAGCGGAGAAAAAACCACGGTGCCGACGCCTTCCTCTTCCAAGAGATTTCGGAGACCGTCTTCGATCCAGCGATCCAACAGCGAATAGGAGGGCTGGTGGACTAAGAGATGGATGCCGTGTCCTTCCAGCACGCGCATGGCGGCCCTGGTTTGCTCGGGAGAACAGCTGGAAATGCCCACGTAAAGCGCCTTGCCCTGGCGCACGGCCTGAACCAGCGCCTCCATCGTTTCCTCCACCGGCGTGTTCGGATCGGGACGATGTGAATAGAAAATGTCGACGTATTCGAGGCCCATGCGCTTGAGGCTTTGGTCAAGGCTGGCGATTAGATGTTTTTTCGAACCAAAATCGCCATAGGGACCGGGCCACATATCTCAACCCGCTTTGGTGGAAATAATCAATTCATCCCGGTAAGGGGCAAAATCGGTTTTGAGAAACCGCCCCAAATTTTTCTCGGCAGATCCCGGCGGAGGACCATAGTTGTTGTGCCGGCCCATCTGGGACTGCCGGATATGGATGGCGTGATCATGACACGCGGATTCCCTTAAGCCTGTCGTTGGTGGTTCACCACGAAGCGGCCGCAGGCGATCGGGTATTGTCCTGGTGGGCAGCGTGGTGCAGAAGGGCCAGAGCCCGTTCCTGCTAGAGGCGCTGGAAGAGACGGTCACCGCGCGCTTCCCCGCGGCTTGCTTGCGTCAGTTGGTGTGCCGCCGATCTATGGACCCGTGTTATTGGCGCTGGACCATTTGGGTGTAAAGGCGGATGCTGGATCCCGAGAGACATTTCACGGTTGGGAGGAATAGACATGGCGAAAGGTGCACTCAGAGTGGTGGTTATCGGCGGGGGCTCGAGCTACACTCCAGAATTGGTGGAAGGTCTCATTCAGCACCATCACGAGTTTCCTGTCAAGGAACTCTATCTGGTGGATATCGAGGATGGGCGGGAAAAGCTGGAGATTGTCGGCGCCATGGCCCAGCGCATGGTGGAGAAGGCCCAGGTGCCGATGACGGTAAGGTTGACGTTGGACCGTCGGGAAGCGATTCGCGGGGCTGACTTCGTCATTACGCAGATTCGTGTTGGCCGGTTGCCGGCGCGGGTGCGCGATGAGCGGATTCCGCTGGCTTATGACTGCCTGGGCCAGGAGACGACCGGGGCGGGCGGTTTTGCCAAAGGGTTGCGCACCATCCCCGTTATCCTCGACATCGCCCGCGATATCGAGGAGTTGGCTCCCGACGCCTGGATGATCAACTTCACCAATCCGACCGGCATGGTGACGGAAGCCGTGCTGAAGTATGGCAACGTGAAAAGCATCGGCCTGTGCAATCTAGCGATCGGAACGCGCATGCAAATTGCCAGTATGGCTGACGTTGATCGGTCGTTGGTTGACTTCGAATGGATTGGAATCAATCACTTGAACTGGGCGACCAAGATTCGGGTCGGCAGCAATAATGTGATGGATTTGATTTGGGATAGAGCGGCACGCAATGGCATGTCAGTGAAGAATATTCCGGACTTTGGATGGGATCCGGCATTCCTGCGTTCGCTCGGAGCACTGCCGTGCAGTTACCTTCACTACTACTACATGACCGATACCATGTTGGAGGAAGAGCGTGAAAGCGCTCGCACCGTGGGAACCCGCGGCGAGGTGGTGCAGCGGATTGAGGCGGAATTGTTTGAGCTGTACAAGGACCCCAACTTGGCGGTAAAGCCCAAGCAGTTGGAGAAGCGCGGCGGTGCCTATTACTCGCTCGCGGCGGTGGAACTGATCGCGTCCATTTACAACGACCGCAAGGATGTGCAAACGGTCAACGTGCGGAATGGGCACATTTTGCCGTTTTTACCCGAGGACGCCTCGATTGAGGTGAACGCGGTGATTGACAGTCGAGGCGCACATCCTATCCAGGTCACGACCCCGGTAACGCCGCAAATCCGGGGATTGCTGCAGGTAGTCAAGGCGTACGAAGAGTTGACCATCGAGGCGGCGCTGCACGGCGACTACGGTTCTGCCTTGCACGCGCTGACGATTCACCCGCTGGTGACTGCGGGACAAACCGCCCAGAAGATTCTTGACGACATTTTAGCGGAAAACCAGACGTATTTGCCCCGGTTCTTCCAATAATGGCTTCACGCGTGTTCACCAGACTTCGGCCGGACCTTCCGGTGGAAGTCTGGTGGGTTATCGGCGTGAACACCGCCGTGTCGGTCATCTTCAACTTCGTGGGCATCTTTGTGAACCTTTACTGGTGGAATCAGGGTCAGCCCATCTTTGAGGTGAGCCTCTTCAACCTTTTTAGTACGGTGGCGCTCTTCGCCTCGTACTGGCTGGGTTCCTATTATCTCTATCGGCGCGACATCCGGTTTGTCGTGCTGCTGAGCGGTGTATTCGCAGGCTTGTCGTTCATCGCCCTCTAGTTCTATCATCCGGAGTGGGGGAATCTCTTCACGGTCGGCGATGGCTTTTACGCTGGGGTGTAGCATCTGGAATACGGTGGTTGTGCTGCTGATGCGGGTGGGCGGTTTATATCTCTCAGGAGCATCCGGCCGCCAGCGGTATCGGGTCATTATGCAAGGCGACGTGGTGTGGCGCACGCGGTTTGGCTTGTGGATGGAAATTCCGTTTGCGATCTCCCGGTGCACCATCTTGGTTGCGGCGCTTTTTGTGCGCCATTTGGCGGGGCGTGTCATTCTTGGTTCTGACCGTGATTTCGGGACTAGCCATGGTGGGGCTTCCGGTGTTCACCCGGTTGGCGATTCATCGATATGAAGCTGTGCACGGCGTGGGAACAGGGCTTTGAAAACGGCGGGCACGGAAACGACGCGAAAGTGAGGATGTATCATGAAGGTCCGACGTTTTCCCTCCGATAGCTTGGCCACCGTCTATGTTGCCGCGGTGGTGGAAGAACTCATGAGCCGCGATCCGCATCCTGTATTGGGACTTGCCACGGGCTCCACTCCAGTCAATCTGTATCGGCAACTGGTGGATTTTCACCGTCAAGGGCTGAGTTTTTCCCATGTCACAACGGTCAATTTGGACGAATATGTGGGACTTCCGGCGGACCATCCCCAGAGCTACCGTCAGTTTATGTTTGATCACCTGTTCAGCCAGATTGACATTCCGCTCGCCAACACCCATATGCCCAACGGAATGACGCTCGATTTAGAGGCTGAATGCGATCGCTATGATGCCATCCTTGAGACGCATCCCATCGATTTGCAGATCCTGGGGATTGGCCGCAATGGGCATATCGGCTTTAACGAGCCGGATATCTCGCTTAAAACGCGGACGCATGTGATTGAGCTGACCGAGGACACCATTCGGGCCAATGCCCGGTTTTTTGATGACGCCAGCCAGGTTCCGACGCGAGCGATTACTATGGGCATCCAATCCATTTTGCAGGCCAAGGAGATTGTCTTGATGGCCTTTGGCCGTGACAAGGCAGAGGCGGTCAAGCGCTCGCTGTCCGGGGAGGTTTCCACCGACGTTCCGGCCAGCTTTTTGCAGATGCATCCCAATGTGACATTCGTCTTGGATGAGGAGGCAGCGGGGCACTTGGAGGGTGGTGGCGCGGTGGGGCTCCCCCATTGGCCTCTCTCTTCCGGAGCCAACGGGCGCCCATGACGGCACCTCTGCAAAAAGTCCCGCCCGATATGCTATTGTAAGGCCAAGATGAGGGTGGCGGGAGGTGCCGAAGCGGTGCATTGGGAGCAGATGACGCGGCAGGATGCCGAGGAAATTGCCCAGTGGCACTACCCCGCCCCCTATTCCTTCTATGATTTTGCGGCTGATCCCGACGATTTGGAGGAGCTGTTGGACGTTGACCGATGGCGTCCCGCTTCGCATTTCGTCTCTCGTGATGAGGCGAAACGGCTGATGGCATTTGCCATCTTTGATGTCGATGTCGTTGATGATGCGTTGATGTTGGGATTGGGGATTCGCCCTGACCGGACCGGCCAAGGGCTTGGGGCAGCGTTTGTGCGGGAAGTGCTGCAACTGGCGGATTCCCAATGTGCTGGGCGTGCCGTGCATCTGGCGGTAGCCGCCTTTAACAAGCGGGCCATCCGGGTCTATGAACGGGTTGGATTTGTGCCCGTCAGGTACTTTCGACAGGCCACCAACGGTGGGCTGCATGATTTCGTGGAAATGATGTACCCGAAGCACCCATGACCTCATCGAGCAAAGGAGTCGCGAACCATTTGCAATACATCCTGGCATTGGATCAAGGGACGACCAGTTCCCGGGCTTTATTGATCGACCAATGGGGCCGGGTGGCAGCCATGGGCCAGCGCGATCTCTCCCAACGGTATCCCCAACCCGGGTGGGTTGAGCATGATCCAGAAGAAATTTGGTTTACCGAGTGGGCTTCCATTCAGGACTGCCTCCGGCAAATGCCGGAGGCGGCAGATCATATTGTGGGGATTGGGATCGCGAATCAGCGGGAGACCACCATCCTATGGGAACGGACGACGGGGAAACCTGTCCACCATGCCATTGTGTGGCAGTGCCGGCGTACCGCCGCCGCCTGCCAGTCGCTCCAGGATGCCGGGTATGGCCCGCTCTTTTTCGAAAAGACCGGCCTTGTGCTCGACCCCTATTTCTCCGGGACTAAAGTGGCTTGGCTGCTCGATCACGTGCCCGGCCTCAGGGCGCGCGCCGAGGCAGGCGAGATCCTATTCGGCACGGTGGACAGCTGGCTGGTATATCAGCTCACGGGTGGCGCGCTGCATGTGACCGATCCCTCCAATGCGTCCCGAACCCTGATGTATAACATTCACACCATGGACTGGGATGACCAGCTACTTGAAATTCTCCGGATTCCGCGGGGGATGTGCCCCAAGGTGGTGGATTCGTCCGGCATTGTGGGACTCACCGAGCGGCGCTGGTTTGGCCGCGAAATCCCCATTTCCGGCATCGCCGGAGACCAGCAGGCCGCCTTGTTTGGGCAGGGATGCATCAGCCCCGGAATGGCCAAAAACACATACGGCACCGGATCCTTTGTGCTCATGAATGTGGGAGAGCGCCCCGTATCCTCTTCCCATGGCCTCATTACCACCATCGCCTGGTCGATGGAGGGCAGGACGCAATACGCCTTGGAGGGATCCATCTTTTCGACCGGTGCGGTGGTTCAATGGCTGCGCGATGAACTGAACATGATTGGGCGGGCGGAGGAATCGGAGGCGCTGGCCCGCACCGTGCCCGATACGGGTGGCGTCTACCTGGTGCCGGCCTTCGTTGGGCTGGGTGCGCCCTACTGGGACAGTGAGGCTCGTGCGCTCATTACCGGAATGACGCGCGGGACCACCCGGGCGCATATTGTCCGAGCCGCCTTGGAGTCGATTGCCTACCAAACCCGCGATGTGCTGCAAGCCATGCAAGAGGACTGCCGGATGCCGCTCGATGTGCTGCGGGTGGACGGAGGGGCTACCCGCAATGCGTTTCTCATGCAATGGCAGGCAGACGTTCTCGGCTATCCGGTCGAACGAGCCCGGAATCCCGAGACTACTGCGTTAGGGGTAGCGTTCATGGCGGGAATCGGGTGCGGGCTCTGGCAGTCGGTCACGGACATCCACGCGGGGGAGCGGTTCGATCCGCCGTTCGTGCCGACCATGGGAGCGACCCAGCGGGATGCGCTGTATGCAGGGTGGAAAGACGCGGTGCGTCGGGCGCGGGCTTAGGAGCGGCAGGGATGCGGGCGGTCGATGGAGAATGAGCGGACACGGGTCCGACAAGGAGCGTGGATAGATGAAGTCCGATCAAAAGTTGATGTGCGGCCCGGATCCCGGACATGCTTCATGCGGAAGGCAACCCACGGCGCATCCAGGCGCTCGATGCGAAGAGGTTTCCGGAATCGCTCCGGGCCAAGTGTTCCGCTGTCCACATCCACGCGTATGTTGAGGGTTCAACCGGACGCTTTTTTGATTGGCGCCGACGTCGAGCGTGAGTGAGTGGACATAAAGGAGATGCAGATGTACGAGACATTGGACACCCCCACGTTAGTCATTGATGAAGAGAAGGCGTTGCGGAACATTCAGCAGATGGCCGCCAAGGCTCAGGACCAGGGGGTTGTGCTGAGACCCCATACCAAGACCCATAAGTCGCCGTATTTTGCCCAGATTCAAAGCGCCCACGGAGCTGAGGGGCTCATGGTGGCCAAATTGGGGGAGGCTGAAGTGATGCGGCGGGCTGGATTTTTGGACCAGTCTATTGGCTATCCCTTAATTGGACCACTCAAAGAGGCTCGTCTGCGCGACTTGCTGCTGGCGGGTGTTCGCGTGCGGATCAGTGTGGATTCACTGGACGGATTAGCCTCGTTGAAGCGAGTCTTCCAAACGACAGGCGTACGGATTGGTGCGCTCATTGAGGTCGATACGGGCATGCATCGTTGCGGCGTTGAAGACCCCTCGGCGGTTCTTTCGTTGGCACAGGCGGTGGAGGAGGCCGACGGGATCGACTATCTTGGCATTACCTGTTTCGGTGGACATCTCGCGTCTACGTATGACAAGGACGCGATTGTGGGACGCATTCGCGAGGAGGACCGATTGTTGTCGGAGTTGGCGCGGCGCTTGGATGACGCGGGCCTGCATGCGTCGATCATCAGCGAGGGGGGGACCATCCCTGCGGCCTTCCTGGATGAGCTGCGCACCGCCACGGAAATCCGGCCTGGCACGTACATTTTCAACGATGTGGCGACAGTGGCTTCCCATGCGGCTATTTGGGACGAATGCGCCTTGGCGGTTTTGACCACGGTGGTGAGCAGACCTTCCCGAGAACGGGCCATCATCGATGCCGGCAGCAAAACGCTAGGACTGGACGGCCCAATCAATGGCAGCTACGGCTGGGTGGTGGATCATCCAGAGATACGGCTGACGCGCATGTCGGAGGAACATGGCATTGTGCAGCCGGTTGATGGCAGATCCCTGGACCTCGCTATCGGAGACCGTTTGCTGATTATCCCCAATCACGTCTGCCCAACCGTCAACCTTCATGATTTCGCTGCGTTGGCGCGGCAGGGCCAACTGGTGGGCGAAGTGCCCATCGAGGCGCGCGGTCTGGTGCAATAGCGGCGCCGGGGAGTTTCGTGTCGCAATTTATTGGAGAGCGTCGATGACAACCTATATACCAGATCCAACTCATACGTGAGCCCTCTTTTGAAACATCAAGACGGCAATCTGCAAGGTGATCTCGTGGGCGGATACGAACAGTTGAAGCGCCAGATTTATCTGGTGGTATTGCCGCTAATGGCTGGAATCACTGCATGGTATTGGTTCTTCTCGCCGGTCAAGGATCGTTTTACCAACGGGGGAGTGCCCTATCTCGTCGCCGTTTTTCTTCTCGGCTGGTGGTGCGTATACCGCAATCGATGGATTCGCCCTGCCGAGCTTGTCATATTGGCCGTGGCCACTCTCTACCAAGTCGGGCGCACAACCCCAGCCACAATACGTTCAGCCTATACTTGGCGTGGGCGCCGCTGTTTTACATCTATGTATTCCTGATCCTTCCCCGCAAGCAGGGCGTGGTGTACGCTCTAGCCGTTTATGCCACCTCGTTGGCGGTGGGGGTACCCCACTTCAATCACCCAGCGTCCATGGATGGTCCACTGGCCCAGTTCTATTCCTCCAATTTGGTATACATTGCCGTTCTCTACTATTTTCGTCGCCTCATCAGCGCGTCTGTGGCGTCTGATGCGCTGAAAGCCATGGCGTTCGAGGATACGCTGACCCGCATCGGCAATCGGCGGCGGGTCGACTGGAGCAGGAGATTCGTTTTGCGAGGGAATTGCGCGATTCGTTCTCCCTTATTTACGTGGACATTGACCATTTTAAGGAACTCAACGATCGCTACGGGCACATGGTGGGAGACACCGCACTGAAGGAGTTCGCACAACTCTTGGAAGGCCAGCTCCGGCATACCGATCATTTGGGGCGGTGAGGTGGAGAGGAGTTTCTCTTGTTGCCTTGCATCAGACACGTGAGTCGGCCCGCCAGTTGGCGGAGCGGCTGCGGTGGAATCCCACGTGTTCAGCGCACCCATCTGTCACCTGACGGCCAGCTTTGGGGTAGCGGGGTACCATCCTGCGGACCTTCGCGACAGTTTGATTCAGCGGGCGGACCATGCCCTCTACCAGGCCAAGGCCCAAGGGTGGGCTGACGCACACTTTAGAGAGGTTCGAAATCGGGGTCAGTTGAGTCCATTCAATATTGCGCGGAGTCCGGGATGAACGGCACGCGGAGCTCTTCCATCCCCGGAACGGCGCGGCACGGAATGTCTCGGCATGCCGCCAGAATCCGTGCCGTCGCTTTGGTGCGGTCGGCAGCCCAGGAGACCAACGTCCCATCAATCCAGCAATTGAACGGCCGCTTCACGTCCGCTGGGGGACAGTGCCCCCCACAGTGCGCTGGAACGCTGCATCAGTGGCTGATGGGTTGGAGGGAGCCGACGGCGCCCGTCAGGCCCACGGCCGCGCCATACGCGTTAAGCACGAGAGCGTTGGGCGGAAGCGGGGTGGTGGAGGGCGACACCAGGGCCGTGGCCCAACGGCCGTTAACGTTCCACAGCGCCAAGTCTTCTTGCGTGGCCTTCCCGGAAGCCAGGCTGGGAAGATGCGGTGCCCCCGAGACGACGGTCATGCCCAACCGCACGGTGGCAGTGACCGGTGTGGCGCCCAGGTTCCATCGCGTGCCGTGTTGTGTGAGCCATGTCGAGCGCCCGGCATTCATGGGTGTCATGGCGCTGAAAATCGTGCCGCCTAGGTTCCAAGCCGGGGCCGACTGGGACTTGGTGGTCTGGCCGAGAATACCCCAAGCGGTTTTTGACCAGGTGACTTCCGTCAGGGTCCGAGCCGCGGATTCGCCAATTTGGGCGACCGTGTTCCAGGAGAGATAGGTGTGCACCTTGACGACCGCGCTGAGGGGGCCTTCCCCGACGGCGTTGTCGGCCGCAATCCAGTAGCTGTAAGCTTGTCCCGGCGAAACTGCCGCATCCGTGTAGCTCAAGGCGGACCGGGGGGTGATTTGGGCCAGCACGCGCGCCTCGGATAGGCTCTGCGATCCCCCAGCGCGATAGATGGTGTAGCTGGTCGCATGGGGAATCTTGCCCCAGGACAGCGTGACCGTGCTGTCGGTCCACTGCGTTTGCACCGTCGGCGCAGCTCCAGGGGGTTCCTGCGGCCGACGCGACGCCTGCCATGCTAAGTTCTGGCGCGCCTGACTGAGAGCGCTCAAAGCGGGTTGCACCCTCCCCAGGTCTCCCAACCACCCGGCTAGATAGGCGAAGGGAAGCAGCAGAATGGCTCCGCCGGCCAGGGCTAGACTGATGGGATTGGGACGGAAAAATTTCGGCATACGACCTCCTGTTTGGACATGTGGCGATGTTGGCTCCAGTATACCGACTCTGTCAAGCACTGGATGCTCTAGGATTGGAGCGCCTCCTCCAATTCTATAAGAGTCATGACCAAGCCAAGGTGTGAGAACCCTTGCGGAAAGTTGCCACGGGGGTCGCCGGTCTCCTGGTCGGCATGCTCGCCCAGGAGGCCGAGGTTAGTGCGATAGGCTAAGAGGCTATCCAACAGCTGTTGGGCATCTTGGAGGCGGCCTACCCGAATATAGACTCGGGCCAACCAGAAGGTGGCCAGCACAAAGGGATGGGCGGCTGTTCCCAACATATCGCCAGCATAACGGTAGACCCAGTGACCTTTGACCAATTGCTCCTCGATCCGCTTCACCGTGGCGAGAAAGCGCGGTTCGTCGGCCGCACAGAATCCATACAACGGCATCGTCAGCAGTGCAGCGTCGACGGCCGTTCCGCCGAACGCTTGCACGTATGAGCCCAATGTGTCGTTGTAGCCTTCGTGCTCCACGGCGTGGCGCACTTTCCCGGCAGTTCGGCGCCATTTCTCCGCTGATGATTGATCGCCTGCCGCCTCAGCCATCTCGGCGCCATACCAGAGCGCCACCCAGCACATGACCTGCGAGTGGGTGTAATAGTTGTCTTGATCGCGAAACTCCCAGAGGCTGGCGTCCTTTTTGCGCCAGTTCTTGTCAATCCAGTTAATGGCCACCCGCAGGCGATGCCAGTAGAAGCGCAGAAATTCCTGGTCGTGGGTCAACTGATAGTAGCGCCAAACGGCGTAGAGAAAGTCGCCCTCAATGTCCAGTTGGATTTGGCGCGTCGCCCCGTTTCCTTCCCGACACGGGTAGGATCCCTCGAATCCGGAGAGCCAGCCTAGATCATGCTCGCCCCGAATGAGGGTGCCGTCCACGTGGAAAAAGGGCGCCTGAAAGGGCTTCCCCTGAAGGTCGATGCAGTTGAGCAGGAACTCCAGAAACCGGCGCGATCCCACATGGTCTCCGGCCATCATCAAGGCTTCCGCTGCGTAGGAACCATCTCGCACCCATGCGTAGCGGTAGTCCCATTGGCGGGTTTCCCCAATGGTCTCAGGCAAGGAGGTGGTAGGCGCTGCGATAATGGCGCCATTGGTTTGATAGGTGAGGCCGTAAAGCACTAGCAGTGAGCGCCGGTAGGCATCACGGTGGGGGCCGTCATACGGGTGCAACTGATCGAGCCGATGCCTCCAATAAAGGATGGTTTCTGCTATGGAGGCGTTCAGTTCTTCGCTTTCCATATCCACCTCGAGGGAGACCATTTGTTCCTGGATAATGTCCGCCGCCTCCATCAGCCGTTCTTCGTCGTCCGCGACATATTGCACAATGATTTCGTAGCGGCCAGCGGGCAAATGCCAGGTGCCTTCCGTGACAGAAGCCGTGATTTCCTCAAGAAGTGGGGGGCGCTCCGCGTTGATGGCCAAGACCAGTGCTTCCCTCTCCGAGCGGTTTCGGAAGATGGCTCCCGCATTGACGGGGATGGCGGCCGATTGAATGAGGCCGTAATGAAACCGAGGGCGAAACTCCATCACCAACGGCACCTCGCTCTTGATGAGCCGGCGAATTTCGGGTCGACCGATAGCCAGGTAGTCGTGGACAATCGCGCGTCCCGCGGGACATTGCCACGAGGTCTTCACAATATTGGTATCGGCCAGGTATTCCTGGGACGCGGTACCGCCGTCGGTGGGGTAAATGCGAAAGTAGCCATTCTCCTCGGTGCCAAGAAGCTTTGCGAGGACAGCGGGACTGTCAAAACGGGGAAACGCCAGCCAATCAATGGAACCCTCGGGGCCCACCAAAGCGGCCGTGTGGGAATTGGAAAGAAAGCCGTAAAATTCCATAGGATCATACCACCTCCAAATCCTCCCAGAGATTCCGCGGTCTGCGTTCCTCGAAGAGGCTCTGCCTCCAGAGAGGATTCGCTGCAAGAACTCCAAGATGAAAAACCCTTCCGGAGGCGCCTTCATTATAGCAAGAGCAAAGTAGCGCGGTCAGATGAACCGGCCGCCGTGATAGTCGTCAAACGCTTCCTGGATTTCCTCGATGCTGGTCATGACAAAGGGACCGTAGGCCACCACCGGCTGATGAAGCGGCTTTCCCGTATAAATCAGCACACGCAAGGGAGCGATCGCGTGAAGCGTGAGGTGACTTATGGGCTCGCCTGCGGATTCGGGGGATAGCCACAAGACCTCGCCGCTGCGTCCTCGGTGCGCGTTGGCTCCAAAGGCGCCTTCTCCCTCCAAGATATAGAGAAATCCGTTGTGATCTCCGGCAACATCGACCTCTAAGGAGCGGCCAGCTTCAAGGTGGATTTCGGCCATGACGATGGGGACCACGTTGTCGGTGGGAGCAGCCAACCCTGCCATACGACCGGAATACACCCGAATAAGATATCCATCCTCCTCGCGCATCGGAACACGGGATGCGGATAAGTCTTGATAACGAGGCGGCATCAGCTTGGATTCGCGCGGTAGGTTCACCCACAGTTGGAGGCTGTGCACCTCTTCCCCCGGTACGGGATCTTCCTTGTGAATGACACCATGGCCTGCTGTCATCCATTGCACGTCACCCGGCCCCAACACCCCTTCGTGGCCGGATTTGTTGTCGTAGTGCCCCATGTGCCCGGAAATGACGTAGGTGACGGTTTCTATGCCGCGATGCGGGTGATCGAGAAAGGTTCCATGCCAGAACCAGTCCTCGGCCATCAGCAAAAAGGGGTCGAATTCCTGATAGCGGCCAGGAGGCAGCACCTGCGCTGCCTCGTGGATGGCGCTCTGCCGCTCTCGCTGAGGACGCCATGATTTGATGATGGATCGATTCGACAAGGCCGACTTCCTTTCTTGCAGACTAGCCCTGCCGGAGAACCCGAAGGGCCGACTCCCAACGCACCATTTCGTCCAGCATGGCGGTCGCGGATTGGGCGACAAGCTCGGTCGGATGAAACACCCCATCTTGAATATGTTGCGCGACAAAGGGGATGCCTACTCCTTCAGACATCGGCATCATTTTTAGGGTTGTCACCACCTGCTTGACCATCTGTGCTGCGCGCAGACCCGCTGACAGGCCGCCGTAGCTGACTAGCCCGACTGGTTTGTACTGCCACTCGCGGGACAAATAGTCGAGCGCATTCTTGAGCGGCGCCGTCATGGCAAAGTTATACTCCGGGAAGACCAAGGCAACGGCATCGGCCGCATCGACGATGGCGCTCCATTTCTTGGTGTGTTCTTGAGCGTATTGGCCAAACCGCGGGTGGTTGGCTTCATCCATCAACGGCAGGTTGAGCTCCTTTAAATCAGCAATGCGGACCTCAAATCCCCCATGGGCTTTGGCTACGTCCGCAAACCATTGGCCGACTGGAAGCCCGGCTCGTCCTGGGCGCGTGCTGGCGATGACAACAAGTAAAACAGGCATTGACGTCCTCCTTGGGTGTGTTTTGCTAACGAAAAGTAACTTAAATTATACGGGAGTTGTGTCCATCCCACAAGCAATGGCAAATCCCGTACAATGGAGCGCAAAGGAGCCGGATGACAATGCCTTTGCCGATCCCTTACTACGACGGGCATGTTCATATCTTTCCTGAGCATTGGCAGCGCCGCATCTACCACTGGTTTCACCGCGCTGGATGGAAGATTCGGTATCAGGACTTTTACGAGGAATCCCTGTGGGATGAGTTGGTCCGCCATGGAATGCAGGGAGCGTCCGTGTTGGTGTATGCTCACCGGCCGGGCATCGCGCGAGACCTGAATCAATGGCTTTATGCCTGGGGGAGGACCCACCCCGAGGCTCGCTTGTATGGAACCGTTCACCCCGACGATCCGGACTTGCCCGAAATCGTGGAGACAGTGCTCGATTCATGGTCGATGGCCGGCTTTAAAATTCACGCCAACGTGCAGGCCGTTCGACTCGACGACGCGCGGCTGGACCCCTTGTATCGAGCGGTCCTCGAGCGCAACCGCGGGGTCGTGGTTCATGCAGGGCGCGAACCGCATGCCAATGCCACGGTAGGCGTTGGGTACTTTGCTTCGTTGATGGCCCGATATCCCCGGCTTCGAGTCCAAGTGGCCCATCTGGGGTTTGACGAGGTGGAGGCCTTTTTGCGCCTGATGGAACAATATCCCAACCTCTATTTGGATACGGCAGCCATCCCCAGCACGCAACTCACCATCGGAATGGAAGCGCTGCGCGCTGTCATCCACCATTTCCCGGATCGGATTATCTACGGAAGCGATGTCCCAATTTTGGAGGAACCGTTCGATGCACATTGGTGGCGCATCTGGGAGGCATGTGCACAGGAACCCATACGCCAGAAGGTTTTCCGTCTAAATTTGGAGCGGTTTTGGAACGGATAGGCGCTGTCTTGCGCGTTCTGTAAGGATTGCCTTTCATGGCAACGGCGGCGTACTTATGGCGGTTCGATGGTCGCCTGCCGCAGCGCGAGTGATTCGGCCTGTATTGGGCAAAGCATGGTTGAACTAGCTTCCTGGGTTTGGGGGACTTAATGCACTCCCATCCCGATTTTCGTGCCCTGGTGGTCTGTGAGCAGCGACGATTCGACGGCCCCGTGTTCCTTTTGTGCCATGGGATTGCCCGCATGGTCGTCTCCAAGCATCCAATCCGATAGCCTTCCCGAGGACGCCGACGCACCGGATAACGGGGACCTCTGGCAGGCGGTGCATGCGGTGCACGAACACGGGGTTCACATCTTCAATCCCGAGGACATCGACTGCCCGGACTGCCAGCGGGTGGCCGAATGGCGTCGTGACCATGGGCCGGAAGAACCACTGCCGGAAGACATGCCCGCCTTTTAAACGACCGGGGAGTGTTCGCGGTCCGACGACGGACCAGGAGTACTCGGTCTAAGTGTAATCCGAATACTAACACTTCTAATGAGCGGCATTCGGGGGTATAACTGCCGTTTTGAAGCGGTGCTCCGGTGTATCGTCGGCTTTAGCTCGAAGAAACGTCGACCCCCTTTCTATTCAGATTGCACAGGGCTCGTTTTGTTGGTTCCACTGGGGCAGGCGTCCGACTAAAGGTCTCTTCGCTTATGCACACTAGCGCTGAGCGAGGTGATTGGATGAGTTCGGTTCAGGCTACCAACCGCATAACGGGAGCGCGCCGCTGGTGGGTGCTGGTTGCGGTTCTTATTACCATGTTCTTTTCGTCCATGGATCAAACGGTGGTATCGACGGCGATGCCCACCATCATCGGCGACCTGCGGGGCTTGAACTTATATGCCTGGGTTTTTACAGCGTACATGATGGCGTCTTCGGTGACGGTGCCCATTTACGGCAAGATGTCGGATGTGTACGGCCGAAAGCCGTTCTATCTTTTCGGGCTAATCGCCTTTATGGTCGGATCGGCGGTTTCGGGCCTTTCCCACAGCATGATGGCGCTCATCTTGTCGCGCGCTGGGCAGGGGATAGGGGCTGGCGCCATGATGTCCATGCCTCGCGCGACCATTGGCGACATTTTCAATCCCCGCGAGCGGGGGCGATGGATGGGCATCATTGGCGGCGTCTTCGGGCTAGCCTCTATCATTGGACCGGCCTTGGGCGGATGGATCACCGACAATTTCGGCTGGCGCTGGGTGTTCTACATCAATCTCCCCATTGCGCTCATCGCCTTGGTTTTGGTGTGGATTTTCCTGCCCACAGTGCGCACGGAGCATAAAGCCGTGCCGGACTTGTTGGGGAGCTTAATCTTGGTGGCTGGCCTGTTGGCGGTCTTGCTAGGGTTTACCTGGGCGGGGTCCAAATACCCCTGGGGATCCTGGCAGATCCTGACCCTATTTATCGTCGGGGGCTTGGTGCTGGCGGCCTTTGCCATCTATGAAAGCCGGATCGAGAACCCAGTCCTGAGTCCCGTGCTCTTTAAAAACCCCATCTTTACCTCGTCTATGGTCGTGGGACTGATGGTGTCGATGGGGCTCTTTGGATCACTGATGTTTCTGCCGCTGTTTGTGCAAGGAGTGATCGGCCTCTCCGCATCAGGGAGCGGCGTGGTGCTGACCCCCATGATGCTGTCCTTCATTGTGGGCAGCATTGTTGGCGGGCAACTGATTTCCCGAACCGGCCGATACAAGCTTCAGGCCCACGTGTCCGCGGGAATCATGATATTGGGCATGTATCTCTTGACGCGGATGAATGCCTCCACCGGGTACGGGACCGTGGTCATCAACATGATTGTGCTCGGTCTAGGGGTCGGCACGTTGATGCCTCTTTTGAATGTCGCCGTGCAGAATGCCTTTCCGTATCAAATCCTTGGCATGGTCAACTCCACTCAGCAATTTGTCAGCTCGTTGGGCGGTGTGATTGCTTCGCCCATTTTGGGATCGCTGATGACCGGCACCTTTACCCGGGAGCTGCCACGGCAGTTGTCACCGGGATTAAAGGCACTCATTGCCAAGCTGCCTACAGCCATTCGGGTCCAATTGTTGAATCCTCAGGCGCTCGCCACCGCCTCGGCGCAACGTGCATTGGCTGCCAAATTTACCCACATTCCAGGAGGGCAACTCTTGTACCGAAACTTTCTCCACGCGTTCAAAGTGGCGCTGAGCATGGGCATTGTGGACTTGTTCAAACTGGGGCTGGCCTTCTCTGCGGTGGCTCTTATCGGGACGTTCTTTCTACGCGAAGTGAAGCTGAAAAAGGACGAGTTTTTTCAGACCAAGGCTCAGGATTCGCACGAGGAGACGCCCCCAAAGACTTCCTCTCGCCCTGACTAACCCCGCTCGGCAACGGTTTATTCCCTGTCGAGAAGACGGTATGAT
Source organism: Bacillota bacterium (assembly GCA_021820485.1). Lineage (GTDB taxonomy): Bacteria > Bacillota > Sulfobacillia > Sulfobacillales > Sulfobacillaceae > Sulfobacillus_B. The sequence goes on along the minus strand of JAKADO010000023.1, from coordinate 20,649 downwards.
AAACAGCAAGGGGGTGTCAAACGGTGGCGAAATGGGGGAGACGAGCAGCGGTCGCCCTGTCCTCGTTGCTGTTGTCATCCTGTGGGACGGGGATGGCAACGGGCAACACGGCCGCCGCGCCGCATTATTTTGCAGTGCGCAGCGTCCATCTGCGTTCCCTGTCGCTAAACCGTGTCCTCCGGGGCACCTGGCGCACCTTGGCTGGTCTCCCGACGGGAACCCACGTGGAGTCGGTCAACGCAAGCGGCATCCTGCTCGGTGTTTTTCCGATGGCGAACGCTCAGTCCAAGATCTGGCACGACGGCCTATATCTCGTCAATGCCACCACCGGACAGGTGCGCAACGTGGCGAGCTTCTCGGCAAATCTTCAAGCCAACGTGGCCGATGTCTCCGGCTCGTGGCTGGTTTATGAACCCGGGAGCGCCATCAAAAATGGATATCACGCAATCATGGCCAAGAACATCCAGACCGGCGCCCAGTGGACAGCCATGACGCTGCCCGGAAACGTGTACAGCGCGGGGGACATCAAGGGACTGACCATTCGGGGCCATTGGGCCTACTGGTTGGCCAATCTGCTCGGACCGAACGGGCTCACCAGCACGGTGTATGCGTACAACCTGCAGAACCGCCAGCTTCATCAACTGCTGCATGTCGGCACACATAGCAACAACCGCATGTTCTTTACCATGGCGCCGGCTCCGGGAGGCCTATGGATTTCGGTCAACAACTCTGGCGACCTCCATCTTGCCAACGTGAACGGCTCTCTCTGGTACTGGTCCTTTCAACAGGGCCGGGTGACCCAAAGGATCCCGGTGTGGCATGCTCCCACACTGCTTTATGGAGCTACCCGCAATTTGGTCATATTTTCCGGAAACTACCGGATGGTGCCCAGCTCATTCACCAACCCCGGCCCGTATCCAGTCTACGCGGCCGATGCGCAAACGCGGACGGTGTACCAACTGACGTCCCGTATCAATCCGGGCGGTGCAGCCACTATCAGCGGGCCGTACCTCACGGTCAATGGCCTCGGGATGGTGGGCGCTCTCATCGATTGGAACCAAAAGACCCGCGTTACCCTGCCGGATCCCCAAGCGGCGGTGGGGGGGCAGACGCTCGTGCTGCAAAGCGCCGGCGACATCTCATGGACCACGTTGATTAATTAGACCGGTCCCTCAGCACGCGGGCAATGGCTCGCAATCGCTCATGGCTGATGGCCGGGATTTGCCTGCCCTCAGGTTTCGCCGCGACCATCGGCCCTGCTTGCACCATGGCATTCAGTACGGCCTCTTCCACGCACTGCACCACTGCTTCATACACGGGATCGAACGAGTTGTCGTTCAGCGCTCGCACGATGATGTCCTCAGCGCCGGATGCGGGCATCGGTGGCGGGTTCTTAGTCGTGAAGGCTAAAAACAGGTCCCCGGAGCTGTTCCCCCCGACTGTCCCGTGCCGCCCAATGCCCAGTGTGGCGCGCCGGGCGACACGCTTCAACTGATGCGGCATCATGGGGATGTCGGTCGCGATGACGACGATGATGGAACCTCGGTCCATGGTTTCTGGCGTATCTTCCGCGCCGTACGGCACGCCCAGCACTTCCAGCCATTGCCGGGCCCCATGGTTGGCTTGCACCAGAACGCCTACCGTATAGGCGGACGACCCTGCCGCAATACGCCGGGAGGCGGTCCCGGTGCCCGCCTTATAGCCATAGGCGATCATACCGGTGCCGCCGCCGGTGCTGCCTTCGGGCACGGGGCCGCTGCGGGCACCCATAAGGGCGGACAAGACGTGGGACTCCGTCAGGTGCTGGCCGTTGATGTCGTTCAACACCCCGTCGTACGTCTCGGCAATCACCGGCATGGCCCATTGGTGCACGGGCAGAAAGTCTTCGGGGTAGGTTTGAATCATCCAGCGAATGGCGGCATGATGGGCGATGCCCACCGAGTGGGTATTGGTTAGGCATATCGGCCCGGCAAAGTATCCGCCATCCTCGATCCAATGGACACCGGTCATTTCGCCGTTGCCATTGAATCGAAACGTCCCGGCCCAGACTGGCAAAAGCGGCTTTTCGAATCCTCGCGGCAGAATGGCGGTGACTCCCGTGCGGACAGGGCCACGTCCGGGCGTGAGAGGGCCGTCTCCCTCGATGAGGGTGGTCATGCCCACCATGACGCCCGGCACATCGGTGATGGCGTTATACGGGCCAGTCTCGCCTCGAAACGGGAGTCCCAAGTCACGTGCGCGGATTGTCGACATCGGCGTTTCCTCCTTGGCGTTATTTCTCTCCATTCGGCACCGAAACCAGGATTCCTCTCTGCCCGTCAGCGTCTCCGCATGTTATGCTGGGCAGAATTGCGAAAGCGGGTGACCGAGATGCTCTTTCCCTCCGAAAGGACCATCGGAGGCATTTTTTTGTGGCAACGGGATTGCGGCCACGGGTTTTTTGCGCTAGGGGCATGGGGTGGCTCGGGATTTTCGGCCGGCCTTCCCTGCACGGCGAATGGTTCTGATGGCGGCGGCTTGTTTCCGCTCTATAGCGTGCTGCGGGGCTGGCTGGAGCGTCGAACTCTGGCTCGCATAACTTTGGCGAAGAGCCCATCGCGTCGTGCCCCTGGCAGGGAGATGTCGGTGGGGTCGCGAATCCTCTCATATTAACGCTCGGGGGAAGTGGCAGGATGCAGGATGTTTACGCAGTCGGATTGATGTCGGGGACGTCGGCGGATGGAATTGACGCCGCGCTGGTAGCTATTGAGGACCCCGACCGGCCGTTCCCAGGGATACGGTTGGTGCACGCAATTTTCGAGCCTTTTGATTCCACCATGCGCCAGAGAATCTTGCGGGCCGTGTTGCCGGATGCCCCGGTTTCTCTGGTGGGGCCTCTCGACCGGGAACTCGGGGAACAATTTGCGGAGGCGGCCAATCGGGTCATTGAGGAGTCCGGCATGGCTCGCTCCGCCATCCGCGTGATTGGATCGCACGGTCAAACCATTGCGCACTATCCCGACGGCCCGCAGGGATTTTCTTGGCAGATTGGCGAACCAGCCGTGATTGCCGCACGCACTGGCATTCCGGTGGTCTCGCATTTTCGGTCGATGGACGTTGCGCTGGGCGGCCAAGGAGCCCCTTTGGTGCCATATTTTGACTATGCGCGGTTGGCGTCACCTGAGGAGGATCGGGTGGTGCTGAATATCGGCGGGATCGCCAATGTCACCATTTTGCCGCGGGGTGGAGGCATTGAAGGGGTCGCCGGGTACGACACGGGTCCAGGCAACATGATTCTGGATGGGGCGATGAGCATTCTTTCCAATGGAGAACTCGCTTACGACCGGGACGGGGAGTGGGCTTCCAGGGGCCGTGTCGACCACGAGCTCTTGCACGCGTGGCTCGCTCATCCCTATTTTTCGCTGCGACCGCCGAAGAGCGCCGGGCGGGAACAGTTCGGTCAGGACTATGTGCGGGAACGGGTTCGGGAGGCCAAAGCCCGAGGACTCTCGAAGTTTGACATTCTGCGAACACTGACCACGCTGACAGCCGCCACCATCAGTGAGGGCATTCGGATGACCATGCCCCAGGCTGCGGCACTGATTGCCTCGGGTGGCGGCGTGCGGAATCCGGTGCTCATGCGAGAACTGGCTTCGCGTCTTAGCCTGGTGCGTCCGTGGGAAGCGAGTGGACACTACGGCATTCCCGATGAGGCCAAGGAGGCCATGGCATTTGCCTATTTCGCCCATCAACTCAGTGCCGGGCGTCCGACCAGTCTTCCATCGACGACCGGGGCATCGCGGGTGCATCTTCAGGGTTCGTTGACGATGGTCGACGGCGGCTTGGCATGAGGACTTCTCTTTGGTAAGGTAAAAGCACAGAGAAACCAGAGGGCAACCTCTGGGTATTTTGTTGCCGGGTCCCGTGCGGGGCTCATAAGGAGAATCTCCGAATGGCTACCTCATCTTCGTTGCGCGACGTGCCCAGCCTTCGGTATGGATGGACCGTTTTTTCCGTCACCAGTCTTGGGGTGCTGTTGACCCAATTGAATATCGGCTCCCTGTACGTAGCCCTGCCGGCAGTGGTTAAGCATTTTGGGGCTGGTCCGGTAGCCTCGATCTGGATCTTGTTGACCTACCAGTTGTTCAACACGGTGCTCATTCTGCTGTTTGGCAAGGTTTCCGACATTTTTGGACGTCGAATGCTCTATCTCTCTGGCTTTGTCATTTTTACCATGGCGAGCCTCATCATCGGCTTCCTCGACAGCGTCGCATGGATGCTGGTGCTGCGCATCGTGCAGGCGGCAGGCGGTGCCTTGATCATTACCAACACGACGGCGCTCATTACTGACGCGTTTCCGAAGGAATACTTGCAATCGGGACTCAGCATGAATGTTCTGGTGAGTTCCACCGCTCAATTGCTGGGGCCGATAGCGGGCGGCCTCTTGGCGACCTGGGCAGGATGGCAGTGGGTATTTTGGTTCAACGTGCCGTTTGGCATGGTGGGCATCGTTTGGGGACTGGCGCGTCTGCGCCCGACACCGGCGGCGTTCCATCATGAGCCGATTGATTTGTGGGGCAACTTCCTCGCCTTTTTCTGCTTGGGTGGGGTGATTTTAGCGGTGTCAGAGGGCGGGATTGTGGGATGGGATCGCCCTACGGTCATCGCGGGCTGGGCTTTGGTCATCGTCTTGGGCCCGGCATTCTGGTGGCGGGAACAGCGTGCGGCTCATCCCATGGTGGACTTGCGCCTGTTTCGGGCACGCCCTTATGCGATGGCCAACTTGGCCGCTTTCCTGAATTCCATGGCCCGCAGCACGGTGGTGCTTCTGGTGGCCCTCTTCTATCAATCGCTGTATCACCTCTCTCCATTGGCGGCCTCATTGCGAGTCATCCCGGTGACAGTCGGCATGGTGGTGGCAGCGCCATTGTCGGGCCGGATGGCCCGTCGGTATCCGGCTCGCCTGCTGTCAACAGGGGGCTTGGTGATTACCGCCATCGGGCTCACTTGGCTTGTCTCCTCACTCTCGCGCCACAGCTCCTTCGCGTGGATCGCGACGGCCATTTTCTGCACGGGCTTTGGATCCGGATTCTTCCTGACCCCGAATACCAGTTCCATCATGCTGTCCATCCCGCCATCCCATCGCGGGATGGTGAACGGCATCCGTTCAATGCTTCAGAACATGGGCCTTGTGATCAGCACTGCCCTCTCCCTCACGCTTATCGCCAACAATCTTCCCAGCGAGCTCAAGAACGCGCTCTTTTTGGGGACCATTACCGGGTTGCCTGTCGTGGATGTCTCCCGCTTCATCGCCGGTTACCGTTACGCATTTTTAGCCATGCTCGTAGCAACCCTGCTGGGCATAGGGGCGTCGTTGCTCCGGGGGCGCGCGCTGGATGGGGAAGTCCGCGCGGGCCAGAATACATAGGGCCAATCTGCCTTCAGTGCCCGCTATTTCTTGCGCGGCTTCGAATGACACGATATGATGCGGACACATCACCTAAGGGTTGACCTAAAGGAGGCGTATGGAATGGCAGATGATGGCAAGAGGTCGCTGTATCGGACGACCCCACCTTTCCGAGCAGATCAGGTGGGGAGCCTGCTCCGACCGGATCGGGTCAAGGCGGCACGCCTTGAAGCGGCGGAAGGGCGTCTGGCGCTGGACACCCTGCGAACAATTGAAAACGAGGAAATTTCTCGCTTGGTTCGGGCCCAGAAGGAGGTCGGCCTTGAGGCTGTCACCGATGGAGAGCTGCGGCGCGCCTATTGGCATTTTGACTTTCTCGAGAACTTGGTGGGGGTTGAGAGCACCGAAGGGGAAGGCATCCGTTTTCAAGGCGCCCACACCGGCGGCAAGGGCATCAAGGTGGCGGGCAAGGTGGACTTTGGCGCACATCCCTTTTTGGACGACTTTCGCTATCTGCACAGCGTCGCTGGCGAACATCCCGCTAAAATGACCATACCCAGTCCGAGCATGCTCCACTTTCGCGGACAGATTGACCGTACGGTCTACCCGGACTTGGACCTGTATTTCGCTGACGTGGCTCGCGCCTATCAAAAGGCGATTCATGCGTTCTATGAAGCGGGATGCCGCTATCTGCAACTGGATGACACGGCATGGGCGTATCTCTGCTCTGATGAGCAGCGGTCGGAGATGACCGCGCGCGGCTGGAATCCCCAGGATCTTGAGTCGCTCTATGCGGAGACGCTCCGCATCGCCTTGGCGGACCGCCCATCGGACATGCGCATCACCATGCATATCTGCCGGGGCAATTTCCGGTCCACATGGATTGCTTCGGGCGGTTATGAACCGGTTGCTGAGACCTTGTTCCAAAAGATTCCGGTGGATGGCTACTTCCTGGAATACGACAGTGAGCGAGCCGGGGGATTCGAACCGTTGCGATTTGTGACCCGTCCCGATCTCGAAATCGTGCTGGGACTCGTCACCACCAAAACGGGGGAGATGGAAGAGCCCGAGGCCATTTCACGGCGCGTTGAAGAGGCCACCCGTTTTGTGCCGCTCGACCAGCTCTGCTTGAGTCCACAATGTGGTTTTGCCTCCACCCAGGAAGGCAATGTTCTGACGGAAGCCGAACAATGGGACAAGCTTCGTTTTGTCGTCGAGATGGCGCAGGCAATTTGGGGCTACGGCAAGGCTTAGCGTCGTGCATCAGCGGTTCCGGGACTGGGCGTCTCTTCGATGTATACGTCGCGGGCGGCGCCCAGCCCAAACACCGCCATGAGGACCACCACCACCAGCAGGAGAATCAGGGGCCAAGCCCAAGCGTCGGTGGCACTGTGCAAGAGTCCCACCGTAATGGGACCTAATGCGGCCAAAAAATAGCCGATGGACTGCGCCATTCCTGAAATTTGGCCTGCTTGCTCGTGATGGCGGGTACGCAGGCTGAAAAAAGCCAGAGCCAAACTAATGCTGGCACCCGCTCCGAATCCAATCAAAATCACCCAGACAATCGACAGCGCGGCGCTTTGGGTCGCCAATAGGCCGAGGTAGCCGATGAAGAAGAGCAGGCTGATGGCCAACACAAGACTGTGCTGGCTGCGTTGGCGCCCAGCCAATATGGGCATGATGAACGTGCCGGGCAAGCTGACGATTTGCATTAGGGAGACCATCCAACCGGAAAAGGCCAAGCTGAATCCTCGATCATGCAAGAGGGTTGGCAGCCATGCCACGTTGACATAGAACAGCAACGACTGCAGTCCCATAAAGAGGGTGATTTGCCAGGCGACGGGCGATCGCCACAGTCCGCCGCGGGCGGTCGTGTCGGGTACGTGGCGCTGACGCAGATGCGGGATCCAGACCAGCATGGCAATCACGGTCACCACGCTCCAACTCGCCAACGCCCCCCGCCAGCCGAGCCCCAAGTTGCGAGCCAGGGGCACGCTCAGGCCTGATGCCAAGCCCGCAAAAACGTTCATGGTAGTGGTGTACATGCCCGTCATGAGGCCGATTTTGGTCGGGAAGTCCCGCTTGACCAGACTCGGCAAAAGCACATTGCCGATGGCTGCCCCGCTTCCCACCAAGAACATTCCGGCCAGGAGCGGGGCGGCAGGCCCCCACGATCGCAAAAGCGTGCCCACCAAAAGGATGGCCAAGCCAATGTAGAGCGTGCGCTCGATGCCGAGCCGACGCGCCCAGCGCGGGGCCATGGGGGATATCAGTCCAAACGCAATCAGGGGCAGCGTAGTCAATAACCCGGCGAGACTGCTCGACAAGCCCGTTCCGTGGGCGATGCTCGCAACCAGGGGACCGACCCCCGTGATGGTGGGCCGAAGGTTGGCCGCCATAAGAATAATGGCCACAATAATGAGAAAAGGTTTGGCATGGGATTTGGATGCCGGGTTCGTAGTCTGTGCCTCCGATCCATTTCACGTTAACCGTTCTATTGTACCGCGGAGCGCTGTCGCGCTCAATCGTTGACGTGTGGAACCACTGCCCGGGCTAGGCTGAGGCGTGATACGGGAACGGGTTCGGGAGTACGATTTCACTGACAAATGAGTTGGGGAGAAGAGGGGTGATTAGGGCGCGGGCGCCACGAAAGTCTGCACCATCCGGAACGGTTGTCATCGGTTCCGCCTATGTGACTGGCGTGGCCGGCACGATGGCGGAATTTATGGTGCCGCCTATCATGCCTGTCCTGCATCGCCACTTTGGCAGCACTCACACGATGGAGGGTCTCCTGATGGGGGGGTTTGCCCTGACCACCTTATTGGCGGCTCTGTCGGCGGGTCGTTTGACGGCACGATTTGGCACCACTTGGACCGCACTCGCGGGCGTGCTGGGTCTGGCGCTGGGAACCGGGTTCAATGGGCTCTTCTTCCAGAGCGTCAACTTCTGGGGATTTCTCGTGGCACGGTTGGTCGGTGGGTTGGGATTCGGCCTCATATCGGTGGCTGCGCCAGCCAAAATAGGTCAAGAGGTCGACCCGCGGCTCCTGCCAAGGGCCATGGGCATTTGGGCGACTTGGGTTCCCGCGGGAAGCCTCATCATGTTTCTCATCGCGCCCTACCTTGCATCGACCGCGTCCCTGGGACCCTTGGTCGGCGCCGAGTTCGCCATGGATTTGCTGGCGGCAGCCGGCTTGGTTCTTACCGGTTTTCGCCGCCTGGCGCCCCCGGATTTGCCAGCTCATGCTCGGGCCTCCTCCGGGCGTTGGCGGGGGGCGATGTTATTCATCTTAATCACGTTCGCCGGCTTCACCTTTCAGGTTTTTGCATTCAACACCTGGCTCACCACGTGGTTGACCTTCTCGTTTCACTTTAGTTTGGCGGCGGCCGGTGTCGTGGGAGCACTGGCTAGCGTGGCGGGAGCTGTGGGAAATGTGGCGGGCGGCCTCGTCCTGGGGCCGTCGGGACCGAGAAAGCCGATATTCATTTGGGCGGCGGGACTAATGGCTCTGGGATGGGCGGGGCTCGGGTTGGTTGGCGCCCCGCTCGCGGTCACGCTGTGTCTCGTCATTAACGCCGTTGGTGGGCTCATTCCCACGTTGGTGTTTTCTGCCCCCAATTGGGTGGTGAAAAGTCCCGTCGATGTGGGCCATGCCATGGCCTGGGTGATTGTGGGGGAGAATCTGGGAATCGCTGTTGGACCTTTGGCTTTTTCAGTGGCGTTAGGGGCGTCGTCCGCATTCATTCACTCCTTTTTGCTCCTGACGTTGGCCGGCCTGGTGATGGCCATGTCCGTCGTGGGGTTCTTCCGCGCTTTGGATCGGATGCCGCGCAGTTCGATGGAGTAAGCGCGACAGGCTCGGTTATGATATCTGTGGAGGTGGATCGATTTGGAAACACGAATGCTCGGGACACAAGGGCTCCGGGTGTCGGCTCTGGGGCTCGGTTGCATGGGAATGTCCGACTTTTACGCGGGGCGTGATGACGAGGAATCGATGCGCACCATACACCGCGCTTTGGACCTCGGCATCACTTTCATGGATACAGCCGACATGTACGGACCTTTCACCAATGAGGAACTGGTGGGCAAAGCGCTTCAGGGGCATCGCGAACAAGTGGTGTTGGCCACTAAGTTTGGCAACCAGCGGTCCCGCGACGGGAAGTTTCTGCGCATCAACGGAACGCCTGAATATGTGCGGGAAGCCATTGAGGGATCGCTGACGCGGTTGGGAGTCGAGACCATCGACCTGTATTATCTGCACCGGGTGGATCCTACCGTGCCCATCGAGGAAACGGTGGGCGCCATGGCGGAACTGGTGAAGGAAGGCAAGGTACGGTATCTAGGGCTCTCGGAAGCGGCGCCGAACACCATTCGCCGCGCCCATCAGATTCACCCCATTTCTGCTCTGCAAACGGAGTATTCACTCTGGAGCCGGGATCCGGAAGAGGAGATTCTGCCCACGGTTCGGGAGCTTGGCATCGGGTTTGTTGCATACAGCCCCTTGGGTCGCGGGTTTCTGACCGGTCGTTTCAAGCGCATTGAAGACTTGCCGAACGACGACTATCGGCGCCATCATCCGCGGTTCGAGGGAGAGAACTTCCAAAAGAACTTGGATGTCGTGAAGATTATTGAAGATATGGCCCGCGACAAGGCAAGCACTCCAGCCCAATTGGCGTTGGCATGGGTTTTGGCTCAGGGCCAGGACATTGTTCCGATACCCGGAACCAAACGGCGTGTGTACTTGGAAGAGAACGTGAAGGCCGTGGATGTGCACCTGACAGACGCAGAACTGAAGCGCATTTCGGATGCCTTGCCCCAAGGGGTGGCGTCTGGTCTCCGCTATGCTGACATGAGCACCGTCAATCGGTAAACGCGACATAGAGCGGGGGGCTCCCCCGCTCTATTTATGGAGGCTGAGCGGGTGATAGACCCATGTCCGGCCTCCGTTTTTGGTGCGATACAAGCCACTGAAGGTGGCGGCCCAGCCCGTCTTTGCCGAGGTGAAATCGAGGGAGAGAATTTCTGAAGGTACGGTGTTGATTTGGAAGCGTCCCGCATGAAGGATCCAACGTGCCAGCACCCAGTGCGGCTGAGCGTATCCGGCAGCAGTGCTTCCGGCCAGCCAAAGCTGACCCGCCGGGTTGTACGACAAACTCCGAATCTCCAATCCCTGCGGAAGGCGATGCGGGGACCAGCGGCGGCCTCCGTCCTCGGTGACGTACAAGGTGTCATAGCTGACTGCGTAACCCTGATGGGCGCTGGAAAACAGCAGAGCTTGCACGGGAGGCAGGGTACTCACCGGATGCCACTGGTGCCCGCCATCGGTTGTCTGCATAATGGCGCCAGATTCCGTAGCCATCCAGCCTTGACGGGCGCTGGCGAAACTGATGTCGTCCGGGTTGATTGGCGGAAAATGGGCTAAAGATCGGGTCGCCCCGTTGGACTGAATCGCTTCCAATGTTCCATTGGGCGATTGGATAAGGCCGGTTCCGGTCTTGAGCCAAAGCAGGGGAACGCCTTGATTGATGGGCTCGAGGACATGCCAGACTTTCCCGTTGCGGGTGGAAGCCAGTGCCTCGGCCGTGCCAAGGTTGATCTCGGCGTAACCGGGCAATCCGGCACCGGGAAAGTCTATCCACGTGACGGGGGAATATTGCGGGAACAAGGGTTTCCAAGACTTCCCGCCATTTCGGGTGGTTAGGAGCACTCCATTGGCGGCGGCGAGGACATGGCGCGGTGAGACCGCCAGGATGCTTGACAGGTTGGCGGCCAGAATTTGTGTCCAATGCCGTCCTCCATCCGATGAGCGAAAGAGGCTGCTGTACCCGGGAATGTCGCCCGCCTGCATGCGTCCGCTGGCGGCATAGAAGACACCGGAGGATGGCATCCAGGCACGGCTGAAGGGTTCGCCCGGGCGATCCTCCGCCAGGTGCCAGGTCCGTCCCGCATTGGTGCTGACGTAGACGACGCGCGTGGGATGAGGGCCCGTGGTTCCTCCCACGGCGATTTGCCGCGATCGGCGGATAGTCAAGCCCAAGAGTGGAGCCCCGGAATGGAGGCGGCTTTCATAGCCCGTGCTGGTTTCCTCCAGGATAGCGCCTCCTGTCGTCCGTTGACCCGCCAGTTCCAGGGGGCCCCGCGGTGCTTTTGCCAGGGCCAGCGGGATGAAGGGTGGAGCGGGCCGCTTCTTAGCCTGCTGCCACTGTGTGCCGGTCAGGCTGGTCAATGTGTCAACGGCACTGGGCCGAAAGTTTTGGACCGGCGAAGCCGTGGCCATCCAGTCTGTCCCGGTCCAATAAAGTCGTTCTCCCATCAAATCAGCATTGGTCGTGCCGACATACTGCCAATGCGTCCCGCCGTCCGTGCTGCGAAACACCACCGGGCCTTTGGCCGCGTCTCCAAAGAGGTAGGCGGTTTGATTCGACTTCCAGACCAGTTGGTCAATGGCCACGCCGCCGGACAGCATGGTCCGGGTCCAGTGTCCCCTCGATTCCCGATAGACCCAAGAGTCCTCGCCGAACAAGAGTGTGTGGTTGGGTGACATCGCCATGGCGCTCGGCGGCGTGCCAAGCGCCCAGAAAGGCGAACCGCCCACAAAGCGAATTGCCTGGGTGCCCGAATGTTGACGGGATGCGGGCGATCCGTTGGGAGGCACCCGCCCGCACCCGTCAAGGCTTGCCGCACCCAGTATCAGAAGGACGGCTGCGAAAGCCCAGCGCCGTCGCAATGGGCGCGCCGGGGATCTGGGCCTTCGGCCCAGGCAGTGGAAACGGATGTGCGGACCCGCCGGAAATGTATCGGGATTCACGTTGCGCGCCTTCCTTTCCTACACAGGTGCTGCGGCGGGCATTGGCGCCCGTCGCCCGAGGAAACCATCAGAGCGAGGAGGGACAGCCCACCTCGCGGGATGATTACCAGTCGCGGTAGGGCCGGGAGTAGCGAGGGGCCGGAGCATGGACGGACGATTTCAGCGCGTGTCCCACCCAGGCTCCAGCGGCGGCTTGCATCATCGCCAAAAGGAAGGTAAACGCCCAGACGATGATGCCTTGATGGCCGAATCCCATGATGGCGGCGACGGTGTCGGCCGCTTTTCCCACGGGAAAGCTCCGCGCTGCCACCGCCAGCGGGATGGCGTATCCGACTACAGCAATGATTGCGGCGCCTGCGTACTGCCAGGCGGTGCGTTTCGCCCAAACCGCCCAGAGAAAGGTGGCGACAAGGGGGGAAATCCATATCCCGCGGGTTTCCCCTGCCCAAACCACCAGTATTCCGATCAAGATGCCCAACATAAGCATCCCGGATGATGCCGTGTTTCGCATGGTGTACTCCTTTCGTTTCACCTTATCAGGGGTTCAGTGTCCAGGTAGCCGAGCCAGGCTGCCTCTTAGCTTGGCTGAAGCTTTCCATCGGGTAATAGTGTCCGTTCCACCAGGCGGCCACCTGGTTCTCATACCATGGCGATAGGGGATTTTCGCTTTGGCCGCCCGGGTACACGCCTTCGGCGAATGGCCGCTTGCCAGGACCTTGCCAGCTCACAATCATTCGCCAACTGGGCCCTGCGCCGGAGACCAGTCCACCATCCGCGGCATCCACGGTCCACGAGTCGCCGCTGCTGCCGCGGGGGCCATATGCCAAAGCGGGGATTTGGGCCAGCGAGGCAAATTTCCGGAAATGCACTTGGCCCCACTGCCATTGAGTAGGGTTTGTGCCCAGCTTCTTTGCCAGCGAGGCCACCGTTTGCTTGAAGGCCTCGGCCATCACCATATCGGCGGTACGGTGCGTGCCGTTGGGCAGTGAAAAGGCAGGATTGTTCGGGTCTTTGGCCGTCCAAGCCTCCAAGTCATCGGTTAGCGGGTTGCCGGCCTCCGTCGTGATGGAAAGCCCCAGATTGGCGTCTTGGGAAACGGGCACATGGTCCTGGGACCACCAGGGGCCAAAGGTGTCCTTGAGGTATTGGTTAATGAAGAACCACCAAATGGTGGCTTGGGGATTGTTCACCCCCATGGTGCCGTTCCAACCGTGCAAGAGTTGGGCGGCCTGGGATTGGAGGGTGCTCAGGCTTTGATCCCTCAGTGCCGCCAGCAACTCAGGTGTCATGGTTTTGGCCAGCATGTCCTGGGTGTTGTTCTGAAGAGTGGCGAAGCTGGACGGGGTCAGGTTTTTGGCGTGCGCCAACGTCGCATAGATGGTGTCTGCACGGAATCCTGTCGAAAAGAAGTCCATGGCGTTGCCGATATAATACGGGTAATTGTTGGACACCTCGCGCTGATTGGCGGAGAACACAAATTGCGAGGCGGGATTGTACGCCTGTGGCACGGCATTGAAGGGGATTGTCCCGACAATGTCATCCGGCCCGGTCCCCGAGAGCGGCATCCAGGGCTGGCCATGAGCGACTTCTGGATAATAGCCCGCGGAGATGAGGCCGATGTTGCCGCGGTTATCCGCGTAGATGAAGTTTTGACTGGGAGCGTGCCAAAGCTTCAAGGCTTGGCGGAATCTCTGGAAATTTCGAGCCTGTATGATGCCCAGCATGCTCTGGATGTCTGACGACGGCAGCGCTCCCACCCAGTCCACAGCCAGGCTGACGCCGGATTGATTCATGATGGGTCCATGAACCGTGAGCTTGACTGTCAAAGGCACCGCAGCGCGGCCTTTGACGGGAATTTGATAATGCACAAGGGTCATGGGCCGCCACGCGCCGTCCCAGAAATACTGGTTGGGATGCGCCGCACTGGTCTTTTCGCGGTAGAAGAAAGTGGCTTGATTTTGCACGTTGGTCAAACTCCAGGCGATGTTCTGATTGTGGCCAATCAGAATCATCGGCGTGCCCGGGATGGAAACTCCAGCGAAATGGTATCCGGGCGCTTGGCCTGCGATTTGATACCAAATGGACGGCAAGGTTTGCGTCAGATGTGGATCGCCGGCCAGCATGGGTTCTCCGTTGGCCGTTTTGGCTCCAGAAACCGCCCAATTGTTGCTGTCGGAAAAGCTGTGGTGAAAGGCGTTGGTCAGCGATGCCAGGTCGCTGAGAGCGACGGCTCGGGCATTGGCTGAGGAGGTGCCCGTCGGCAGGGACTGCGCCGAGTTGCCGCCGATGGATTGGGGCAGCGCTCCAGTGGGGATTCCTCCCGCGAGCGCGAAAGGCACCTGAGTCATGGTCTGGGACTCGATCGGGGCAAGCGCTTCCTTGCGATATGGGCCGAGATCATAGGGGTGCTGGACGTTCGGTTCGCCGATGGGGAACCATGCCATGGTACGGGAAGCGCCCAGCGATTGGGAGAGCAACTGGTATTCAATGGGCGCTGTGGTGTAATCCAAGTCCTGTGTCATGTCGCCTTGAATGACCAGCGTATCAATGGGTGTCCAAGGCGCCGGGCGGTATCCCAAGAGCTTGAACATGACCGGCAAGGTTCCTTGCGCCTCATCCTGGCGGATGACATCATTGACTCCTTGGGAATATGCCAGCAGCGCCTGGCGGGCGGGGTTTCCCCTCCTCATCAAGAGCCAGTTGGTGCGCGCCGTGCGCAAAAGCCCGAGTTGAAGCTCGAACTTGTCGGAACTCAAGGCTGCTGGCCCAACGACTTGCGAAAGCAGTCCCTCGCCCTGACGGCGCATCAGATCCATTTGGAAGAGACGGCTTTTGGCATGCAGGAAGCCGAGTGCAAGAAACAGGTCGTGGTCAGTGCGCGCTTTAATGTATGCGGTTCCCCGGGCGTCAAAGATGATCTGAACAGGGTGGTTCAGTCCGGGCAGGTTCAGTGTTTCGGTGCGCGGCGTGCGTGCGCCCTGAGCCATCGTCCACACGCCGGTGACAGGGTTGAATGCGGGCCCCAGCGCCGGCAGGGGACCGATTCCGCGGACTCCTGCATCGAGCACCAAACCCGTGAACGCGAGAGCCAAAATCAAGGAGATGATGGACTTAATGCGTTTCATTGGCATGCCTCATTTCTACTAGGAGTTGCCAGCATTTCCAGGGGATGCGGCGTTCCTAAGAAGCGTCAAGATTACCCCGTCTCGGTTGCGATCCGACGCTGGCCACCACGAGAATGGCCACGATGCAGGCGGCGAGGCTGACCCAAAACATGGCGCTGTACGAGCCATGCTGCCAACTAATCACCGCGCCGGCCAGCGGAGCCGCGATCAAGAGGCCGACGGATTGCGCCACATTGACCAGTCCGTACAAGAGCCCGTGGTACTCCTCGGGGCTGGGATGATTGGGCAGCGCCTCGCGGAGCAGGTCGGAACCCCATGGATAGCTGATGACTTGAATGCCGCCCCAGAATATCCCGGCGATGAACAATAGAATGAATCCCAAATTAACCTCGGTGATGAGCGTTCCCGTGAAGCCCATGGCTCCAAATCCCGCCAAGCAGACCATCAGGATAGTGCGGGGGGCGCGCCGGTGGTAGATGCGGCCAAACCAGAGCGCCGTCACGATGCTGGACAGCGTGAACAGCGCCATCCCCAGTGCCGAGTCAATGACGGTGCCGTGCAAGGTGTGAACCATGAACAGGGTGAAAAAGGAGGCCATCGATTCAAAGGCGAGCCACCAGAGAAATTGGGCCGCGAAGTACTTTCCCAAGTCGGCGCTCAGCCATGGGGTACGGGCGGGAGGGGCCACCTTGAGGACGGCATTGGACCGCCGCTCGCGGACGGTCAAGCCGGTGACAGCCCCTCCGGCCACGATGATGAAGGCGGTCACCCAAAAGGCGCCGCCATGAATGGACTTCCATAAGAGAGGGATGGGCAGAAACGCCAGGAAGTTGCCCAACTGCCACCATAGATTAAGGAGACCGGAGGCGCGGCCCCAAGATGCGGGGGGCACAATATCCGGCATCCAGGCTTGATAGGGGGTGGGCCCTACCTGCTGAAAGAAGTAGAAACTGACGAGAAACAGAATCGCCCAATCCAACCGTTTGGCGTCGGCAAAGAGGACCCAGAGAATGCCCGCCGGCAACCCCAGCAGGACAAAAATTCGCCGCCGTCCGATGCGCATGGGATAGCGGTCGCTGATCCACCCGGTCAGGGGATTCAAAATGAGCCCCATCAGGCCTTCGAGTCCCAAGATGAGTCCGATTAAGGGCTGTGAGCGGGTCAACTGGCTTAAAAGGTCCGCGGCAAAGACCTTGTTCACGCCGAATCCGACGTTGCGGGCCATGCCCGCCAATCCCAAGCGGGTAATTTCCGCCGATGAGTATTCAGGCGTGTCGTTCACCGGTTTCTCCCTGCGGCTTTCAGCACAATGTCGGGGCGGTCGGAGGCGATGCCGTCCACGCCGGCGTCAAGCATCGAAAGGATGTCCTCTTCGGTATTGGGCGTCCAGACGCTGACCATGAGATTCTTCTCATGCATGGCCTCCACCATGGCCCGATCCACCAATTCATAATGGAGCGAGAGGAGGCGCACATGGGCCGTGTGCGCCATGTGCGCAAGATCGATGGGCGCGCCGGCCAACAGCACGCCGGCTTCCAAATGCGGCACCCGGTCGACAAGTTCCTTGACAGCTTGGTGATAAAAGCTGATGGGCACGACGCGCTCCACGAAGCCAGGGTTTTTCTGGAACAGTTCCAGCAAACCCTGAACTACGGCGGGCGTCTTGATTTCCACCACCACCGGAATGGGAATCAGGTCAAGCAAATCGGTCAGGGTGGGGACTCCTTCGCCTTCGCCGACATCAATGGCGGCCAATTCTTGGGCGGTCAAGTCGCTTACGCGGAGCGCGTGTCCTCCCGTTCTTTCCAACGTGGGGTCATGAATGACCATAAGTTGACCGTCTCGACTGACATGCACATCACATTCCACCATGTCGACGCCCAGAGCTGCGGATTGTTGAAACGCCTTCAGGGTGTTTTCGGGAAACAGATCACCGCCGCCGCGGTGCGCGATAACCCACATGTATACCCCTCCTCTGCGTGATACGGGTGTATTCGCGGAATTCAGCCACTTTCCTGCAGGGGGGGGGCGGCAGCTGGTGAATCGGTGCGGCGCATCCATCCACTCGTCCCAGGGAACTGGCCCTTGAAAGGACAGCATGCGCAACAGAATGCGAAACACCCGGCGCACCCGGGTTAATGAGGGCATAGGAGAGACCTCTTCATAGCCGCGGCGCACCCAAGCGGCCGCATGAGGGCTTAACAGGAACTCGAGGCCGGTTAATTCCATCTCGGGCGGTCCTGCGACATACAGCTCCGTGTCAATGAGTCCCGAAATTTCCCCGTTCTGATGAAGAAACTGCGAGGCATCCATATCCAACAGCATGGGCGCGGCGCAAAGGTGAGGCCAAGCGTGGAGGTCGGACAGTGCTTGCTGGAGATAGGTGCTGGCCACCGCATCCCGCACATGGTAGCGGCCATGCAAAAATCGCAGAGTGGCTCCCAAACGCGGTCCGAATTGGCTGAGGGGTGTTCCCCGCCGGGAATCCTTCCAGGCGGCAGGCGAACCAAAACATGGGAAGCGGTGTTGATGCAGCGTTGCAAGATGGCGGCCAAAGTTCATCAATGCGCGAACGGTCAGTTGATCGAAGTTCTCCAGCACCGCACCCTTCAATTTCTCGACCACGAGAAAGGTATGGCCAAAAGCGTGTCGGCTCGACCAAATCCTCGGTACCGGAAGCGTACCCTGGCTGAGCAGCCAGCCATTTGTGCCCACCAGCCGATCGACCTGAGTGGTGTTGGCTTCAAAGAGACGCAAGCTGCCCTGCCAAAAGTCTTCGTCCGGCGGTGTGTCAAACCGGTTGGTCCGGACAATGGCTTCCCTGTCGCCGGTCTTCACGTCCCACACATAACTGGCTTGCCCCGGGTGATGGGCGGGGATCAGCCGTTGGCGCGCCAACGGCTCGTGGGGAAAAAGGAAGGCTAAGGACAACGATTCCAATTGAGGATTGCGAAATGTCTCCAGACGCGTCTCCTCCCAAGGTCAGGTATCTTGAATCGTAACCCATTCCCGGGTACGTGGCGAATGTCTACGGGGAATGCTGGGCCTGAAGGCTCAGACTGTGCTGGGCTGCCGAAGCGCCGGCCAGGCGGCCGGTGGAAAAGGCCACGGTGATGTTGTAACCGCCCGTGTGGGCATGCACGTCCATGACCTCTCCCGCAAAGTACAATCCGGCGCAGTGCTTTGATGCCATGGTTTTCGGAGAGATGTCCTTGACGGAGACACCGCCTCCGGTGACTGTGGCCTTTTCAAGGGGCAGGGTGCCGGTGATAGGCACGTGAAAGCTCTTCAACTGCCCCAGCAAGCGCTCGATGGCTCCATTGCCCACGTGAGCCATTTCCGTGTGCGGGTCCAGCGCCAACTGCAGCAGCATTTCCGATGCCAGCCGGTCCGGTACCCAGTCCATGAGGCGTGTCTTCAATTCCTTGCGTCCATCGCGCTCGCGCGCCATGACAAATTGACGGCGAATGTCCTCGGCACGAACATCGGGGAAGAAATCAATCAACGCGGTTAACGGTTCGGCAGGGTTTTTGCGCCGCGCGGTGGATACGTAATGGCTGACTCGCAGCGCAACCGGACCAGTCAAGCCAAAATGGCTGAACAGGATGTCTCCCTCTTCCCGGGTCAGCCGCTTTTTGGAGCCATCCAGCAACGTGACCGCCACATCCTGAAAGGATAGACCTTGAAGCCGGCGCTCAACGATAAACAGGGCATCGCTGGTCAGCGGAACCTCGGTTGGGTAGGGGGCAATGATGGCATGTCCCAGCGCTTCGGCCCAGGGATAGGCGTCGCCGGTGCTGCCGGTTTGCGGGACACTAGCGCCGCCTGTCGCTACAACGACCGCACGAGAGCGGACTTCTGCGCCATCATTCAGCCGTACGCCGGTAATGGAACCATCCAATGCCGACAGTGCCGTTACAGGGGTGTCCTGCCACACCTCCACTCCCAAGTCCAAGACGTGCTGGACCAACGCGTTCACTACCGTAGCCGCCTTATCGGTGATGGGGAAGATACGGCCGCGGTCCTCTTCCTTGAGGCGGATTCCCAGCTGTTCGAAAAAGGCCCGAACGTCCTCGTTGGAGAAATGCGTGAGGGCAGAGTATAGAAATCGGGCATTGCCTGGGATGTTGGCCATGAGCTCGGGCAACGGTTTGGCATTGGTGACGTTGCAGCGTCCTCCACCAGAGATGCCCAGTTTGCGTCCCAACTTATGCCCTTTTTCGATGATGAGCGTACGGGCTCCCTCGGATTGTGCGGCGATGGCGGCCATCAACCCGGCCGGACCGCCGCCGATCACAATGACGTCGAATGTCTGCATGTCGCCCATTGTCCCACTTTTCACCACCCATGAACAGGATCGTCTTGCCAGCCGAAATCCTACATATTATGCTTGTAAATGCCATTTTTTTTGAGCCCGTCTCTCGATGGGGCCAAATAACCTTTGGGAGGTACGCAAAAATGATTGCATCATTGGCACAGAGCCGCCGTTCGGCGCTCGCCGGCATTACGCCGCTTAAGAGGCACTGGGCTGGTCAGGTGGCGCTGGTGGTAGCGGGAAGCCTGATTGTCGCCTTGTTGGCGCAGGTCAGCATTCGCTTGCCCTTTACTCCAGTCCCGGTGACCGGTCAGACCTTGGCCGTTTTGCTGGTGGGTGGTGCGCTGGGGAGCCAGTTGGGCGGCTTGAGCATGCTGTTGTACTTAGTGGAAGGAGCCGTAGGTCTCCCGGTCTTCGCGAATCACGCGGCAGGACTGCCGATGGGCCCGACTGGGGGATACCTGGTAGGCTTTGTGGTTATGGCGGCCGTTGTCGGATGGCTGGCGGAGCGCGGATGGGACCGTTCGGTCCTCAAGTCCATTGCCGCCATGGTGATTGGAGAGATTATCCTGTACGCGATTGCCGTGCCGTGGCTCGGCGTGTATGTGGGATTCGGCCACGCGATTCCCTTGGGCTTCACGCCGTTCGTGTCGGGCGACGCACTGAAGCTCTTGATTGCAGGCGGGATGTTCCCGGCCGCATGGAAGCTGGTCGGAGATCGGCCGAGCGGGAAGTAAGGGAGCGGGCCGTCCCAGCGGGACGGCCTTTCTCGGTGCGCCCGGCATGGGCGTGTGCTTTAGGGTGAAAGTCCCAAATGGGGGATGACCGTTCCAACCATAGCTTAAGGCAAGGGTGCTCGTCGCGAGGCGGGATCTGAAGGAAGCCGGGGGCAAACCTCCGGCCGGACGAACAGGAAGTGCATCCGAGGCGGGGCGCGTGGGGCGAGTTCGCCGAACAGAACGAAGCCCAATACGGTCAAGCGCGCGTCACGTAAATGCACCCGGTAGATGGAGGG
>JAKADO010000102.1 GCA_021820485.1 Bacillota bacterium | reverse complement strand
CACCTGGCGCGCGGGGCTCCAGCGTTCCCACGATCGGGCGTGCACCTGCAACATCACGCTCCCCTGCCGATCGGGGCTCTCCACCCGTGGGCTCAGCGCCACCCGCGTGCGCCCCCCCACGTTCATCACCATCCCGGTGTCGGGAAAGCGGGCTTGGGCCACGGGTTCTGTAAACACCGCGGTTGGTCGGTCGCCCACGTCGACAGATAGGCGGTCGGACTCCATCTGGGGGGCCAGCGGAGTGCGGAGCGTCCATTGGCGATCCACGGACCACCCCAGCAATCCCGAAACCACAGCCCGCACCCGCACCACTTGGCCCGGCGGAAGCGATTGTGTTGGCCATAAGCTTCCCCGTACGACGCGCAGTGACCGCGACGGTCCCGAACCCGCTTTTAACGAGGCGCTCATCAGGTGGGTATCCCAACCATGGAGGGCCACCTGAGCCAAGGCGTTCGGGCTAGCTTCCAGCCGGATCCGCGGCCGTGCTTCAAGCACCAGCAGCGTCAATCCCAGCAGAAGGACAACGGCTGTCCACCACGGAATCTGTCCTCTCCTCTGAGCCTGATGACGCGGTGCCCGGCGGTGGCGCGCATTCCGCGCCGATAGATAGGACGTCGCCATAGCCATCGCCTCCCAACCATTCCCTGCTTTTTCCTATTATAACGACGGATTGCGACACCAGGTGGCACGACGTCAGCCCATGCGACAACTCGGAAACTCCGGAAACTCACCTTGTTGTCGAGAACAGGCTATTCCCGCCCTGAGACTGTTATGAGGTTTCCCCCTGTCATGGCACGCCAACAGCCATCGGATGGAGTACCAACTCATGGATTCGCCGGAGAGGACCTATCCGAAGCCCACCAACCTCCCGATATTGCCGCATGGCGCCAATGGCCCCTCCGCGCTACTGCGCCATGGACTCACGCACCAGGGAGCGCCGCAGCCAGTCGGACAGGGATTGACAAGCTGTCTCGGCGTTTGGTCCGTCGTGGGCCACCCGATGCCACTCCTGGACAGCCGGGAAATCGGCGGCTGCGTGACGCAGAAATTCGGTCATCCCGCACGCACTCTCCGGGCCCGAGTGTCCGATCTTCCAGTCATATGTCACCGCGCCCAGTACGGTTTTGACCCGAGCGGTCGCCGGTTCCATGGACGCACTTTCCGACACCCATACCCGCAGGGCATTGGCCGGCATGGGTCGAGCCAAAGCATAGCCCTGACCCCATGACACACCCAAAAGCCGAGCCTCCTCAATCATTCCCGGCGTCTCCAGTCCCTCGGCCACGACGTCGCGATCCAAGCGGCGCGCCAGCTGCACCAGCGAGTCCACCACCGCCAAGGTGCGCAGCGGATCGATATACACCCGTCGCATCAGGCTCTGGTCAATCTTAATCGTGCTCAGCGGAAGCGCTGCGAGTCGCATTAGGCTGCTATACCCTGAGCCCAAATCATCCACGGCCATGTTCACGCCCAGAGACATCAGGGTCGCCATGACCTCATCGGCCACGGTCTGATCCATCGGCTCGGTTTCCAAGAGCTCCAACGTCAGCCGATCGGGCGAGGTTCCATATCGGTCCAACGCGTCGGCAATCCGCTGGGGCAACTGGGGGTCCAGCAATAAGGATGGTGGCATGTTCACCGCCACCCCGATATCCACCCCGTCATGGGCCCACGCCGCCCGGTGCGCCAACGCCTGGTCGAGCCCCAAGTGAAACAGGCGGCTTAAGTCCTCCACCGTCAACAACGGCAGGAATACCGAAGGAGGCAATACCGTCCCATCCGGCATCACCAGTCGTGCAAGCGCTTCCACGGACACCAACCGGCCGGTCGCCAAATTCACCACCGGCTGGACGTACATCGACAATCCGCCGTCCCACAGGCGCGTACGATACTCCCTCCCAGTTCGCTCCGACACGGCGGCGCCGGAGGCGGAAAAACGTCCCCACATTTCCGCCCAACGGACCTTGAGCGCCTCGTTAAACTGGTGGATCCACGGTGCTTGAAATTGATGCGGATACCGCCCCACTATCCCCAACACCGCTGCGCAATGGTTTGCCTCGTCCAAGATGGGGACTGCCAAGAGACTCCCAAATTCGAGGTCGGGCACTGTCCCACCTCCCGATGCGTAGTCCGGTGCCCGGCGCACATCGGCTTCATACACAAGTTCACCTTGGCTTAACCGACCATCAAGCATTCGGCGCGCCATGCGCAAAGCACTCGCCGAACTGGCCCACCGCCCTCCTGCACCGACACTGGATTCCGTGGTAATCGTTCCGGATTCGTCTGCGCGCCACACGAAGACCCCCGCGATACCCGGCAAGCGATGCAACTGCTCAAGTTCCAACCGCGAGGCTTCCAACCATCCCAGACCCCGTTCCGGAACGGACCGGCCTATAAACTCCAGATAGTCGCTCATGGTGGATTCCCCCGACTCTAGCAGCACAGTCAACACATCACCGCAGCGCGCGTCGCAGATCTGCCGCAGGCGATACCGGTCGCGCGGATTCATCCAGCGAGCATCGATGGCGTCTGCAATCAATTCCTGATACGCGCCAACCGCCCGGCTGCGCCAGGCCAACGGCGATCCCACCAGCATGAGCTGTTCCCCAAAGGCCCAGATGCTCTGACGCAGGCCCTCCCGCGTCGCGTCGGGTTGCAAGATCACACGCGCCAGCGCCGACCGCTCCGCCTTCAAACTCTCGCGTTGCGAGGCCGGGAGCGTATGCAGCACACGGACGTCCCGGGGATCATCTTCCAGCATGGCGTAGAACGTGTCCCCCCATGTCTCCGTAGCGCGCGTGACGACCTCACGGGCCGCGCTCAACAGTGCCCGGGCCTCCGGCCCATAGGCATCCACGGGTCGCGTCTCATCGCTAGCCACCAGAGCTCCCGCGGTCCCCGCCCTTTGCCACCAACGCAGCCGGTCATGTTTGTGACGCTTGAGTTCATACAGCGCCTGGTCCGCGTTGCGCAGAAGCTCGGGCGCCGTAGCCCCATCCTCCGGATAGACCGCAATCCCCATGGTCACGTCCAGCGTACCGCCGCCGGGAATAGCCCCATACGGCTTCGACAAGCGGCGATGCAGGCGGTCAATCCAGTGCTCGAGAGCTTCAGTCGCCTCACTGTTGCCGGTCATCTCAACCAGCACCACCAACTCGTCGCCCCCCAACCGTGCCGCAAACCCTTGGACGTCAGACAGGCGGTCGGCCAGTTCCCGCAACACGGCGTCCCCCGTGCCATGACCCCAACTGTCATTCACTCGTTTAAAGTCATCCAAATCGAAGAGGCAGAGCGCCAGGCGCGTCTGCCTCCTCTCGTCCTCCAACCGATGGGCGAGCTCCACGTCAAAGGCCCACCGGTTGGCCAAACCTGTCACCGGATCCCGATAGGCACGGCCCGCCAGCGTGTCCTCCAGCCGCACCCGCTCACTGACGTCTCGAACAGTCCATACAATCACAGGTGCCGTCCCATCATGGGCCGCGCTCAACGCCATGTCGCTGACAAGAGACGCCCCATCCAAGCCCGTCAACGCAACACCGGACCGCTCCACCGTCCGTCCGTTCAGGCCCCTCACAATCCGCCTCAAGCGCGTCCGCTCTGCCGCATCGGCCACAAATCGCGTAAACGGCATTCCAGCGATCATCGGCGCCTGGGGATAGCCCAAAGCCTTGGCCAAATACGGATTGGCGAACAGAACACGTCCCCGGCCATCCAGAAGGGCAATTCCAGACTGGGCATGCTCCAACAATGCCCGCTGGGCGTCGGTAAGCGCTTGCACGCGTGCACGGGAATCCAGACGGTCCAACCCCCGCGACACCGTACGCACAAACTGCTCTAAGGCGAGGCGAACCTCTGGCTCAAATTCGACCTCGTCGAGCAAATAGAAGGAGAAAAGACCCCAGGGCACACCTTGACGCTGCAACCGCACCACCACGACCCCGGTGAGTCCGTGCCGGGCGGCCAATGACTGCCAAGGCTGCATATCACGACTCTCGCCAATGAGGGGGGCGTATTGCACGGTGCCATCGCGCCACGCTTTTCCCGAGAGTCCCCGGCCTTCCGGGACGACCGGATCAACGGACACGACAATATTCTCCAAATACGCGACGCGTCCGGCCGCCGCGCGGATTTCCACGCGAAGGTCCGGACCCGGCACGCCACACCACACCAACCCGAGCGGGCTTTCCGCTGCCGCCTCGCAGACAGCCTGCAGCATGGCCACCTCACTGGGCGCATCGTCCGTAATCTCATGCACCAGCGACAACAACTTCTCGAAGGCGGCAATCCGTCCATTCGCCGTATTGCGCGGACCGTCCATGGCCATGGCCTCCTTACGCTTTGAGGGTGCCCCGTGCTTCAACATGGATTTTGGGTCGGTGAATTTCCCGCCTTATCCACCCAACGGGTCACGTCATCCAGGGCGCGATCCTTGCCGGCACGACGATACGCTCAAACCCATCTTGCATGACTTCGCTCTATATTCTGTAGTATGGAGCCTCGGCGAACGCGCTGCCAAATCCATAGCGGCGATTTGCGGCGAGATAACGCCGGGACTCACCCACCGCCAACACACCGAGTGGGGCTGGGACTGGGCATCCGAGCGTTACTTGCCGGATCGCTGCTATGAACCACGGAGGCCATGCGTCCCTTGATGTGCGGGCCTGGTCGGTGGGCAAAAAGACTGATTGCGCTTCGTGAGCGGCAAAATCTCAACCCGGCTGAAGACGCTCGGCGAACCGAATCCTTTCCGTCGCGATTCATCTAGTCCCAATTGATCGACAGCCGTATCATGTCCCGGCAGAGAATCCCGTTTTCGTAAATAGGCTCCGGATAGTGCCGGGTAAAGAAGTCGCGCTCCACCCCGACAATGCGAAAGCCAGCCTTCTGATAGAGCGCCAACTGGCCGATGCTGGAGTTCCCGGTGCCCACCTCCACGGTCCGGGCGCCATGCACCCGGGCATACGCCAAGGACTCGTGGAGAAGCGCCTGTCCAATGCCGCGCCCCTGCAAGCTTTCCCTCACCGCCAGATTGACCAGTTCCATGGTGTGGGGCCGGGTGTCCAGGAGGACCGCCACCCCGACCGTCGTGCCCTGATGCTCCGCCAACAGGCCATGCCCTCGATGGATGTAGCTTTCCACCAGCGCTGGTGACGGGTCCGCTAGAAGCAAGAGTTCCCGAGGCAGTTCCTCCGCCCGCGCTGGGCGGATTTCGACGTTCTCCACCAATGTGATCCCCCTCATTCCCGTTTCCGTAAGTCCGCACCGACTGCGTGCCATTCCTCAGCTGCCTTAAAATTTTTCCATGCCGAGAAGAAAAGCCCACCCGTTTCTCCATCCCGCGGGTGGGCTTTTCTTTGAGCAACCTAGGGACCTAGTCTTCAACCTCCGGCTGCTGGCGCCGACTCTTCACCAGCGCGCTCATGCCCAGCGCCCATTGCAAAAAGAAGCTCGCTATCGCAACGACCACCAAGATGGCCCCTGCCCATTCATCAATGCGGCTGGCCAGCCGATGGGACTGAAATCCCACCCAGACCGGGGCAATCAAGAGCCAGACGCCGCCGAGGAGCAGAATGAAGAGGCCAATATGACCCGCGGAAAATCCGCTGCGACCCTTATTCATGGCTTCCCTCTCCCTTCACCCGCACCAGCTCAGCCTGGCGTGCGGCTTGAATTTCCTCGAGCAGGCTGGTCGCCATCTTCACCAGTTCCGCTTCACTCATCAACGCCGCGGGTTCCGAGGAATGGCCAGCAGGCTGGGCCGGAGGCTCTTGGGGCGCAGGTGGCTCGGGCGTGTGCTGAATCTCCGTCAACAGCGCGCTCGCGAGCCGCACCAACTCCTCTTCACTGATGGGGCTCTCGGCCGGGGTCGCCACCGCTTGGTGCGCCGCTGCCGGACCCGGGACCGGCTGCATGCGCTCCTCGTGGGCGTCCTTGACCACGGACGCCGCCAACGCCAAGAGCGCCTCATCCGTCATCGCCGCGGGAGCCGGGGCCGACTCCGGCGCCGCTGAACCCTCAAGCCGCGGGGTGCGGCTCACCACGCCGGCCGTCTCCAACTCCCGGCTCACACTGGCGCGGTATAGGAGAATGGTCGCCAACCCGACCACCAGTACCCCGAGTCCGCTCCAGAAGTCTGTTTTGGTGGCTAAGGACCACGATTGGTGCCGGGTTTCGATGCCTGACACCCAAGGGCTGACCATAAGAAACAGGCCCACCAGAGTGCTGGTCACACCACCCGCCACGGCTGAAATGGATCGTCCTAAACGCATGTCTTGTCTCCTTGAACAAATAGTGTGTCCAGAGTGGGCGGGGGCCGAAGCCCCCGCTGCCTTCATCACCTATACGGGTTCCCCGGCGGTGGGATTTCGAGTCGCGGCCGATTGGGCCTCGCCCATCGAAATCGCATCCTCATAGGCCAAATACTGCTGCAGGAGCTGAGCCGACACCCGTCGCGCCTCTTGGCGCTGGGCTTCATCCGCAAATCCCCCGGAGCTGAGGCGCTTGGCCAAGGCCAGACCCAACACGGCTCGCGCCGCAGGACCATTCAACCGCGGCCCCGCCGCCACTGCATCGCCAACCCGCTTCTTCAAGGCGATTTCCTTGAGGAAGAAGAGCGTAATCAGCGCCAAGGCCAACAACACCGCTCCCATCATGAACACCCGGTCGGTCGCCATGGCCAGCGACACCCGCACCCCGTGCAGCAGCGCGTGCGCCAAAGCAATTCCCTGCGGGCCGAACTTGGCGAAGGCCGTGTCCAATTGATGGGATGCCGCCGGGCTCAAGAGAGCCGACGGGTTGGACAGCCCGGAGAGTGCGTGCGGCGGCACCACTTTTCGGACCGCTGCCGGAATCTTGTGCGGCAGTTCATGCGTAAAGCGGCTGGTGAGCACCGATCCAAACACCGCGATGCCCACAGTGCTCCCGATGGAGCGAAAGAACTGCAGGGTCGCCGTCACCGACCCCATCAACCGAAACGGGAAGGCGTTCTGCACCACGATGGTGAAAAGGCTCATCATCGTCCCCATGCCAAGACCGGTAACCACCATGTCGCGGATAACCAAGGGGTTGTGCGAAGACGCGTTCATGTGCGACAAGAGCACCATGCCAAACACGGCAATGGCCATGCTGACAATCGCCAGCACTTTGTATCGTCCCGTCCGCGACATGATTTGCCCGCCAATCACGCTGGACACCATGAATCCCAGCATCATCGGGGTCAGCACCATGCCGGAGTTGGAAGCGGAGTCGCCCACCACCGCCTGCGTGAACAAGGGGATGTACATAATGGCCCCGAACATGCCCAACGACACCAAGAAGGATGCCGCTACGCTCACGGTAAAAATGCTGTTCTTAAAGAGGCGCGGCTCGATAATGGGCTCTTTGGTCTTCAATTCCCAGACCACAAAGACAATCCAAGCCACCAAGCTTACGGCGAATCCGCCCAGCACATGCCAGTCGGTCCACTTGTACTGGTTTCCGGCCCACGAAAAGCCGAGCAGCATGGGCACGGCAGCCACCACCAGAATCGCGGCGCCGATGTAGTCCACGCTGTGCGTGGAGCGCCGGAACACCGACGGGAGGGCAATGGCGCAGAATATCAAAGCCACTAGGCCAATCGGCATGTTGACATAAAACACATACCGCCAACCCCAGTGGTCGGTGATGTAACCACCGGCCCACGGTCCCAAAATGGACGCGAAGCCAAACACCGCCATCAGCAGTCCCTGCCACCGGCCGCGCTCGGCGGGCGGGAAGATGTCGCCGATAATGGCAATGGCAATGGGCATCATGGCTCCGCCGCCCAGTCCCTGAATGCCGCGGTACAAAATCAACTGGGTCATATTGTGGGACGTGCCCGACAAAGCCGATCCCAACAGGAAAATAGCCATGCCCAACAAATAGAATGGCTTTCGGCCATAGATGTCGGACAGCTTTCCATAAAGCGGCACCATGACCGTGGACGCCAAAAGATAGCTGGTCGTGACCCATGCGTATTCCTTCAATCCGTGCAAATCGGCGATGATGCGCGGCATGGCGGTGCCGACCACCGTCTGGTCGACGGCGGCCAACAGCATGCCCAGCATCACGCTGATTAAAATTAGTACCAGTCGCTCAGAGCTGACCTGCGACCGGATTCCCAACGCAGGGTCGATCGCATTCCGCTTCGCGGCGCCGGCTCCTGCTCGATTAATCGCCATCATTTTCCTCTCTTTCGTGCCTGCTCAGGGCTGCTTGCTCGGCCAGCGCCTTGAGCCCTCGTTCCAAATCTGCCAACGCGTCCGCATTCATCCGTTCCAGCCATACCCGCATGGTGCGCGAACCCATGGCCAGCTGCCGGCTCAGTTCCTGTCCTTTGGGGCTCAGCACACACTGCGTCACCCGGCGATCGTGCGGGTGCGGACGACGTTCCACCAATTCTGCTTTGACAAGGCGTTCCACCACTTGACTAGCCGAAGAGAGGGCAATGTCCAACTCCTTGGCCACCAGACCCACGGACGGGTCGCCGTCTTTGGCGATGGCAAAAAAGGCCTTAAGCTGAGACATCGTTAAGTCGGCATGCACCAACACCGCTTGCTGCCGGCTGGAAAACTCCCGAAAGACGTCTCGTATGCGCTCCATCACTGCGTCGACGCGAATGTCGACCTGCGCCTTGGCCATTTGCTACTCACCTCATCCTACGGCCCTTAGCTTATAGCAAATAGTTCGGCTGTGTCAAATACTTTGTATCAGGAATTGTTTTGTCATCTTACAAGTGCGGATGATGCAAATCAATGAGAATGACCAAAACGGTCAACAGCACCACGCTGGCGCTCCAATGCGCCTCCGGTCCGAAAGGTTCGCCCTTCACTTCGCGGTGCGCGGGTGCGGGAATGAGGCGTCGGTTTTTCTCGCCGCTCACGGTGTAGCCAAGGCCCCATTCGGCAAGATTCCATCCCGCATGGGCGGCCGATGCCACCCAGACACCCCAGCGCAGGTAGACAAATCCCAAGATCACGCTCACCACGGCGAGGTTGAAGATGGCGCCAAAGCTCAACCGGCCGTTGCCGCGATGGGCCAGCGTAAAGAGCGCAACGGACGCCAGAAAGGCGGGCACCACACCCACCAGGCGCCCGCCTTGGCCGATGATGAGCCACCGAAACAGGAACTCCTCGATCACCGCCATGGGAAGCAGCAAGAGCGCTGTGCCAAAAAACCGCGCCCCGCCCATCGACCTCTCTTGCGGAACGCGCTCGACTTGGCGCAGCACGGTCAAGATGAGAGAAACCACAAAGAATGCAAAAAACCCTGAAGCCAGCGCCAGTCCCAAGGCGTTTTCCAGTCTCATTGCATAACCTCCCTGCCATAAAGCCAATCATATACCGCGGTGGGGCTGGGGGGAAAACGGAGATGCGCATGTCCCGCCCACAGCGTCAGCCATTAGACATTAATTTTAGTTTCCGTTCGGCGAAACGGCCGGGTATTTTGCGGCGCGGAAAGCCCCTTCCACCCGTAGTGCCCACATGGGATCACACCCACCCCGCATTGTCATGCGCCGCCCCCACC
>JAKADO010000101.1 GCA_021820485.1 Bacillota bacterium | reverse complement strand
TTCGTCCCGGGCCTTTTCGGCGCGAGCGTCCGCATTGGGCTCTCCTGCCCGCTTTTCCAGCACGGCCGATTTCCGAATCTCGGCCAGTTCCTGAAGGCTCGGGCCGGTGACGACCACAAAGCGCCACGGTTCGCTGACGTGGTGGTTCGGCACCCACGGGGCATACGCGAGCATCTCCTCAATGACCGCATCTGGCACCGGCTCTTGGCGAAAGCGGCGTACGGAACGCCGGGTTTTCAATGCATCCTTCAGATCCATAAGGTCCCTCGCTTTCCTCACCGCGTTCATGGTACATCATAGGGGGCGGAGGGCGCTAGAGGACCTTATGGCTGCGATTGGTTGACGGTCAAGATGACGGTGCCGTTGTGAAGGTCGTGAGCAATGGCGTTGGTGATGCGGCAAAGCCACATGGCAATCCGGTCGCGTTCCACCTCATTGGGGGCCACAAACACTGGGGCCATGCCGCCAATGACTGCCTCCTTATTGGTTGTGACGATGGCAAACATAATCGGAGTTGGTGCATCAGCCATGCGCGTCCTCCTTCCGATTCTTGGTGTTGACCATGCGGGACCACTTGCCGGATTCGAGCACGGGGGTTTGCTCAATGGCGCGGATCAGCTTATCGATGTCCCGCTCGACGGGGATGATGGTCAGCCCGGCCGAACCGGTGCCCTTGGGCATATCCATCCGGCAGAGCGTACCTTGCTCGGGATACCCGACATCCTTCTGCACGCCAACCGCCACCGCGGCCTCATGGGCGATGGCCTGCCGCTGCGAAATGTTCCAGAGAGCCGCTTCGCCGCGGGGATTCTTCGGGGTCAGGATAACGCCCAGACCCTGGGAGCGGTATCGCTCGCGGGAATCGGGCAACCCGACCTCCATCATCATCACCGGTCCGACATAGAGGAGTGTCCCTTTCTCAAAGCGCAGGTCGGCAGGCTTGACGTCAATGAGCTGCCCGATCCGCGGTCCCGACATGAACTTCTCGCCGACAATGATGAACACGAGTGCGGCAATAATCCCGGCAATGTCATTCCATTCCGCCACCAGCGAGGAGGCCAGCGCCACCAGCATGGCTAAAAAGTTGCGGGCTTCGTAGGTGATGGCGATGCCTTCGATGTAGCCAGCGCCGCGTCCCACCAAGATGAGGCTCTCTTCCTTTTCGAGGGTTTGCCGCTCGGTGGTGCGCACGTCGCGAAACTGCGTTGCGGCGAGGGTGAGGAAGGTCGCGGCGGTAAACTCCTTGCCCAGCAAGGAGACAATGATGCTGGACCCAATCAATGCGGCGATGATGGCCAGCGCCACTTGGGAAATGTATCCCGACGGATACCCGGGATAGTGGCTTTTGCCCGACCGGAGATAGAGGATGCGCGACAAGAAACCCGCCACGAATCCGATAATCATGGGGTCCCAATTGATGGGCGGGGTGGATCCTGACATGATGTCCTCCTTTGCGTTCTATGGTTCTCAGGCGATGGCGCGGCTCGGCTCCGCCACCCCGTGGCACGCCTAGTGTTGCCGCGAGACTGGTGAATTACCCGCGTATTTACAAAAGAGCCGTCGGGAAGGGTAGCGAGTGTAGCCTTCAGACACGAAGGGAGTTAACGCTCCATGGCCCGATTTTTGTTCAGCAAAGACAAGCGGACGGAAGAATCCAGCGCCTGGCCCGATAATGCTGATTTCCTATGGGTCGACCTCGGTCCGGAGGACCGCGGACAAGTGAAGGACACGGTCAAAAAGCTTTATTCCGCCCATCCGAAGGTGATTGAGCATCTGCTCCACGGAGAAAGCCACCGTCCCAACCTGTTGGTGGAGGATGACGCGGTGAGCTTTATGCTGGCTTTGATTCCGGTGAGCCCGGAACGTCCCCTCCATCATCTCAGCTTCATTATTGGGCATCACTTCCTCGTCACCGCTCACCTATCGGACGCATCGCATGTGGTCGACCATGCCTTTGGCTATGTGCGCCAAAACCATCTCATGGACGAAGGGGTGGACTTCGCGCTCTATGAGGTTTTGAAGGGGCATGTCGTGGCCTTGCGCGAACTGGCCAACCATCTGGACGACCAGTTTGAGGACCTCCATCGGAAGCTGTTGGAGCATCCCTATCGCGATCTCGCGCCCGACATTTTGAAGCTTCGCAAGCGCGCTATGGCGGCCAAGCATATTCTGGATCCGGAGGGCGCAATTTTTGAGCTGTTGAAGAGCAGTGACTTTCCCTATGTGCGGAAGCCCAATCGCCCTTATTTTCAGGACGTGTCGTTTCTTATGGACGAAGTGTCGACAGAGGTGCAGGCGACACGCGATGGGCTGGCGGAAATGGTGGAGGCCTACACGTCGCTGCAGTCGAACGAGATTAACAAGGTGATGCGTTTTTTGACCGTGATCTCGGTGCTGGCCCTGCCCGCCACGACCATTGCGTCCATTTACGGGATGAACTTCAACATTCCCGAAATTCACTGGAGCTTCGGTTATTGGTACTCGCTGAGCCTGATGTTTGTGGTGACCGTCATACTCCTGATCTTGATGAAAAAACGGAGCGGACGAGGTTAGGGGTGGGAAAATCTGGAGAAACTACAAGGAGAGTGATGATTGCGCTGTAAGCAAGGAGGAACCCCATGTCCGACTCATCAATGGCACCATTCAACGTGCCCGAGCCGTCACCTTGGAGCGGCACGTTTCAGCAATATTTGGATCAAGTCGAGGCCACTCCCGACATCGCCGATTCGGCCCATCGACGTCTATACCGCATGATTCTTGCGGCGGGACCCAAGACCGCCGAGGGACGCTACCCCTTCTTTGACGGGATGCTGTTTGGAATGGACGAGACCATCCGCGTGCTGGTGGACGACTACTTGAGGCCGGCTGCGCTCGGCTATGAGGTGAAAAAACGGATCCTCTTGTTGGTGGGGCCGGTTAGCGGAGGAAAGTCCACGTTGGTATGGCTTTTGAAGCGCGGCTTGGAAGCGTTCTCGCGCACGGATGCCGGCGCCCTGTACGGGATTCAGGGCTGTCCCATGCACGAGGACCCGCTGCACTTGGTGCCTCAGGCGCTGCGGCCGGGACTGTCGCGCCGCTTGGGGGTACCAATTGAAGGCGAACTCTGCCCGTGGTGCCGGTACCAGGTGGAGCGCGTGCACCAGGGCCGGTTTCAAGACGTGATGGTGGAGCGGGTGATCTTGTCTGAGCAGCGCCGGGTGGGCATCGGCACCTATGCGCCTTCGGATCCGAAAAGCCAGGACATCAGCGAATTGACGGGCTCGGTCGACTTTCACGCCATATCCCAGTACGGAAGCGAGTCCGATCCACGCGCATTTCGATTTGACGGCGAACTGAACATTGCCAACCGGGGCGTGATGGAGTTCCAAGAGATGCTCAAGCTGGACGAAAAGTTTCTCTACCATCTCCTATCGTTGAGCCAGGAGGGGAACTTCAAGACCGGGCGCTATGAGCTTATCTCCGCTGACGAAGTGATTGTGGGCCACACCAATGAGCATGAGTACACCCACTTTGTGCAAAACCCGCGCAATGAGGCGCTGATTTCGCGCCTCTTTGTCCTGCCCGTTCCCTACAACTTGGACCCCGCGGCCGAAGTCCGCATCTATGAAAAGCTCTTGGAGGCGCATCGCCGTCCCACGGTGCACATGGCTCCGCTGGCGCTGGAGACGGCGGCGGCAGTCTCCATCCTCTCGCGGATTGAGGAGTCGCCCAAGCCGGGCGGCGATCGGCTCAGCAAGTTCCAGCTCTACAGCACCAAGCAGGATTCGGAGCGCTATCGCGCCATGCGCCAGGAAGGATGGCTGCAGGGCGAGGGGATGAAGGGGCTCGATCCGCGCTTCCTGTTCAACCGTTTGGCCGCCCTGATGGCTGACGACACGCTGGAATGCGTGGATGCCAGCGATGTGCTGTCCAGTATTCAGCGCGGCATCGATCGGGACCCATTCATCGACAAGGCGATCCGCGGCCACATGCAGGAGTGGATGCAAATGGCCCGTGAATGGTATGACCGGCAGGTGGAGCAGGAAGTGCTGGAGGCGTTTGCCAACGACTGGAGCGATGAGCTGGCCAATCTCTATCACAACTATGTGGACAACGCGGTAGCGGCGGTCCGCGCATCCGGCCATTCCAGCCGCAACTGGGATGAGGCGCTCTTACGGTCCGTCGAGGAGCGCATGGGCATCAGCGAGATTCAGGCCGCAGCATTTCGGGAGGAAATCTACACGCGCTTGGAGCTGGCTAAGAAGCAGCAGCGGGTGATGAGCTTTCTTGACCATACGGGCCTGCATCGGGCTTTGCGTGAAAAGCTCCTGGACGACATGCGCGACGAGGTGAAGATTACCACTCAAGGGCCGATTCCCGATCGACGCACTCTCGAGAAAATTGAACGGGCGGCGGCGTCCTTGGTGGCCACCGGCCGGTATTGTCCGCGTTGTGCGTCCAAGGCCATCCACCATGTCGGGAGTCTCTTGAATCGATGAAAAACTCGTTCAGCATCTCCAAAACCCCAGGGCTTGATGAGCCGCTCTACAACGCTGAACGGCGGCGCCATCAAGCCAAGGTGCAAGAAGCCATCCGGCAGCACTTGGCTGACATGGTGACCGACGAGAAAATTTTGGTCACCGATGGGCACCGCACCTTGTCGGTGCCCATCCCGGAACTGAATGAGTTTCGCATTCGCTTTGATCCGGAACCGCAGGAGAATGTG
This sequence comes from Bacillota bacterium, assembly GCA_021820485.1. Lineage (GTDB taxonomy): Bacteria > Bacillota > Sulfobacillia > Sulfobacillales > Sulfobacillaceae > Sulfobacillus_B. The sequence continues at coordinate 4,860 of JAKADO010000101.1, read as the reverse complement.
GGGCACCGAGGCGCGGCAGGCGAGGGCGGCAGCTCCAACCGAGTCGGGGAAGCGGCCGGCAAGCTGGGCAAAGAGGGTGGAACTCAGCCCGGGTGGGACGTGGAGGAGACCGAGGTGTCGATGGAGGAGATTCAGGCGGCTGTCTTCTCGCAGTTGGAACTGCCCAATTTGGACTTAACCAAGCCGTCTCCCGGGGCGGGCCGCGATTGGCAGCCCATCAGCGTGGGCCCGCATGGCCTCCTGTCGCAATGGGACCGCCGCAGAACGCTCAAAACGACGCTCCTCCGCCGCATGGCCCACGGCAAAGGAGCATCGGGCCTGGCCCCGGAGGATCTGCGCTTTCGTCTCTTCGAGTCGGTGCATGATGACCAGGGCGGGGCCGTGGTGATTGCCATGATGGATACATCCGGATCCATGGGCAGCTTCGAGAAGTACTTGGCCAAGAGTTTCTTTTTCTGGACCACAGAGTTTTTGCGGCAGAAGTACCCGCACGTCGAGCTGGTCTTTTTGGCGCATGATGTGCGGGCCCGGGAAGTGGACGAGGACACGTTCTTTCACCGGGGCGCCTCAGGTGGGACGGTCTCTTCCTCGGTCTACCGCCTCGGGCTCGACATTGTCAAATCGCGCTACCCTTTGGACCGGTTCAACGTGTATGCCTTTCACTTTACAGATGGCGGCAATCTCACTTCTGACAATGGCCTTGCGGTCGAGACCGGCACTGAGCTAAGCCGGCATGTGACCCTCTTCGGATACGGGGAAATCCACGACACGGAACGCAATCCTTCCCCCTTGTATCAGGAGTTTCTGCGCATTCCCAATGTGGGCGTGGTGATTCTAAGAGGCAAAGAGGATATTTTTGCCGCCATGCGGCACTTTTTCGGCCAGTCGCAGGAGGTGCGCCATGCTGAATGAACAGGATCTCCAGAGGTTGGTGGAGCGGGTGCTGCCGGTGGCGGAGTCCTTGGGACTTGAGCCGGGCCATGTGCACTTCGAAATGGTCTCGCCGAGCGCCATTCAGCTCTTGGCCTCCCATGGCGGGCTGCCCGTGCGATATGGCCATTGGAGCTTTGGGAAGAGCCATGAGCGGCTGAAGACCGCTTTTGACTATCGACTGACACAAATTTACGAGTTGGTGATTAACAGTGTGCCCGCGTACGCGTTCGTGGATGAAACGGTCAGCGCGCCGCAGGCATTGATGATTGTCGCCCATGTGCTGGCCCACGCCGACTTCTTCCGGCATCACCGCGCCTTTGAAGAACTGCCCCGCGATATGGTGGCCCGCGCCGCCTTGCATCGTCGGCATATGGCCCGCTATCGCGAGAAGTACGGCGACGCTGCGGTGGAAAGTCTGCTCGACGCGGCGCACGTGCTGGCGGACTTCAGTGGCGAGAGTTTGACCCGCGCGCCGATTGGCGAGCGGACCGACGATGTGTTGGGCTACATTGCCCGAAAAGCACCGCGGATCCTTCCTTGGGAACGCGACGTGCTGGCCATGGTCTGGGAGGAGGCCCGCTACTTTTGGCCCCAGCAAGTGACCAAAATTGCCAATGAAGGATTCGCTACCTTCTTCCACACCGACATTCTCCGACACATGGATTTGTCCGCCGAAGAAAGCTGGGAGACGGCGCGCCTCAATGCCCAAATTGTGCAGGTCAATCCGCCCCAGCTGAATCCGTATCGCTTGGGGTATCTATTGTTCCGCGACGCCTTCGCCGAGGGGGGTTACGATGCGGTGTTTTCGGCCCGCAATCTCTACGACGATGTGGGGTTGGTGCGGGCCTATCTCAGCGATGAGCTGATTGCGCGGGCCGGTTTGGCGCTGTATCGCGAGCGCGAAGCAGAGCCGGAACCCCGGCAGGCGGCCCCGGCGGAGATGCGCCAACGGCTGGTCAACGACTTGGACCGGGCGGGACTTCCCCGTTTGACCGTTGAGCATTCCGACGCCCTCAGCCTCACCCTGCGCCACCTCCATGATGGCCGCGACTTGGATGTGGCCCAGTTGCCGTTTGCCCTGAAACAGGTGGCGGAGCGTATTTGGCAGGGACCGGTCACGATTCTGACCATGCGCCAGCGTGTGCCTCATCGGATGACCCACGATGGCCAGGAGTGGACCGACCAGGTGGTATAGGGTCACGGCGGCGCACGTTCTCAACCTCGACCTGTACCATAGATGGTATATTTCTTATATGAGCACATCATCCTGCCTCCAGTAGAGAAGGGGGTAGGGTGATGAATACGCGCCGTCCCATGCGGCCGAGGCGGCGCTCCGCTGGGCCGCTCAGGCCTCCGGGTGCCATGTGAATGGCCTAAGGCGGGACCGCGGGGGAAGGAAGGCAGGACATGGCTGGAGTTGTGTTTCAGTTGAATGAGGGTTCGGCCCAGAAGCACCGCATGGTGCTGCGGAACATCCAAAACTTGCTTGCCGAAATGCCGGATTTGTTTGTGGAATTGGTGGTGCATGGAGAGGGGCTCGGCATCGTCTTGACATCGGAATCCACCGTGGCGGAGTCGTTGGCGGTGCTGTCGGAGAAGGGCGTCAGTGTGGCTGTTTGCCGAAATTCACTAAAAGGCAAGAGCCTCAGTGAAGCGGACTTGCTTCCGGGTATGACGGTCGTGAACGCGGGGATTGCTCGCGTGGTGGAACGGCAGCAGGAGGGATTCAGCTACATCAAGGCATAGCGAAAAGGGACCGGCGGGACCGGTCCCTTTTCCCTTTATACGCCAATGATTTGGTATCCGGCGTCAGTCAGCTCAAGGAGCACTTCGCCGGCAGGCCTGAGAGAGACTCCAGTGGCCAATACCGCTGCTTCGTCCAACCCCATTTGCTTGACGTTGGCGGGGCACGCCTCAACCGGAATGGAGGCGTCCTTCAAGTCCTTCAAAACCGCTTGGATTTCCGGATTGTCCAAGGTGGTCAACTGGACCCCTGGTCCAAACAGATAGACGTGGACATCCTTTTGATCGCGCGTGGTGCGCAGGCGATGGGCCAACCGCAGGTTGGCGTACACTTTCATCGCCTGATCGGGTCCCGCTGTGACCCAAAATGCAATTTTTGCCAATGGTATCCCTCCCCAGAGTATTTTAGCGGTTTTCGTGCGGCGGCGGAGCGCTTGAGAGGCAAAAAAAATGGACGGCTGAGCCGTCCATTTTGAGGTGCATCACATGAGTCCGGAGATGATATTACCGGTTGCCGCGGCCGGCCAAGTTTTGCTCGGCCATTTCGATCATCTTGCGAACCATGTGTCCACCCACGGCGCCGCATTGACGGGCGGGAATCTCACCCCAGTAACCGTCGTCGACACCCTGTAGTCCGAGTTCGTGTGCGACCTCGTACTTGAATTGGTCCAGTGCCTTTTGAGCTCCCTGCACCAATGCGCGGTTGCCAGTGTTGCTGCCTCGTGCCATCGTTTTCACCTCCTTACTAGCGAAGTGTTCTTAGTATGGCTTCAGTCCCGGCTTTTACCCCGGAAACTTTTACCGACCGCGGCGTCCACGCATCGCAGTCTGTCCGGCCAAGTTTTGCTCGGCCATTTCGATCATCTTGCGAACCATGTGTCCACCCACGGCGCCGCATTGGCGGGCGGGAATGTCTCCCCAGTAGTTATCGGCAGGAATGCTGAGCTGCATTTCCCGCGCCACCTCGTACTTGAACTGGTCCAGCGCTGAGCTGGCTTCGCGCACCAAGGCGCGGTTGCCCGTACGACTTCCTCGTGCCATTTTTTCACCTCCTTTAGATGTGCTGGTAGTGTGAGGTCTTCTTGGGCGATTTATACCGATCTTGAAGAAGCGTCTCACGAGAGCTTCTCGCGAGACGCCTTGGGGGATCGGTGCTGAATGTGCCGGGGACCGCCTGAATTATTGCCGCCGCCGCGAAGCTTCTTCGGCAGCATTTGCTTCTCGTTGATGAGAAACCACGACAGGATTCCGGCCAGGACGGCCAAGGCGGCAGCGCCCCAAAAGACCACATAGCGGTGGGTCATCGCCATGCTGAAGAGGGGCGGCCCCATGGCCACGCCAAAGAATCGCACACTGCCGTAGAGGCTGGTCACTACGCCCCGCTCCTTGGATGTGGTGGCGCTGGTCACCATGGTATTGATGGAGGGCAGCACGCTGCCCGTGCCGATGCCTTGGAACACCAGCACGATGAGCGCCAGCACCACATTGGTGGTGGCGAAAAAGGGCTCAATCACCATGGCGGCGGCAATGAGTCCCATGCCCACCACCACGATCTTGCGGGCCCAGCTGGCCAGTTTCTTTTGCAGGACGGTGCCCGAGACATAGGATGTAATCGCCGAGGCCATGACCGGGATGGCGATCAACAGCCCGCGGGTGATTTCCCCATAGCCAAAGTTCTTCTCCAAGATGTCAGCCAAGTAGCTCAAGACGCCGAACAAAACGAACAGCACCACCGCTCCGCCCAAGAAGGTGGTCAGGATGGAGGCGCCTTTTGTCGCAAAGGTTTCCTTCAAGCCATTCCAGTACTGCCCGAACCCGTTTCGGTTGGACTGCTTTTTAGGCTCCTTGATGACAAACCAGACGAGGGCGGCAATCGGGAAGGACAGGACACCGTAGGCGAAAAATGGCAGGAACCAGATCACGAGAGCCAGCGCTGATCCGGCAATCGGTGAGATGACTTTGCCGAGCCCATTGGAGGCTTCCAAGAGGCCCAGTGCCGAGGCCCGCTTTTTGGACTGGAACATGTCGCCGGCTACCGCCATGGCCAGTTGATAGGTGCCGCCGGCGCCAACGCCCTGCGCCAACCGGGACGCCATGATCCACGGATAGGGATGCGGGAAGAGCCATGAGGCAAAGCCTGCGCCCAGTCCACCCAGGCCATAGAGCACGAGAGACGGCGCCATG